>CAVVZW010000067.1:0-26579 GCA_963752265.1 uncultured Alphaproteobacteria bacterium | reverse complement strand
TGTGTACGCTCGACGAGTACGTATTGCTTTTGTCACCGCCGCGGTATCGATCGGCGCATTCTGCCCGCCCCCTGTGCCGCCGGCGGGAATCTTGCCCCAGATCGGCGTGTCGATGATGCCGGGATGCACGGAGTTGACACGTATGCCGTCGCGTGCGGACGCGCATTCCATTGCAACCGATTTCGCAAACAGCCGCACGCCGCCCTTGGTCGCGGAATAACCCGCCAGCGTCGGCGATCCGCGCAGTCCCGCAAGCGAGGACATCATAACGATGGAGCCGCCGCCGGTCTTGCGCATCAAGGGCAGGCTGTACTTCACCGACAGGAACACGCCGTCGAGATTGATCGCGGTCTGGCGGCGCCAGTCGGCCAGCGACATATCGACAATCGAAGGCGCGCCGATTCCGATGCCTGCGTTGGAGACGAGCACGTCGAGCCTGCCAAAACGCTCTCCGATTTCGCCGGCGACTTCGGCCCAGCGCGGCTCGCTGGTGACGTCCTGATTCAGAAATACCGCTTCACGACCGCTGTTTTGGATGCCCGCCACCACGTCGGGCCCATTCAATTCGTCAACGTCAGTCACGACAACGGACGCGCCTTCCTCCGCCAACAACTCGGCAATCGCCCGGCCAATGCCCGACGCGCCTCCCGTCACCAACGCAACCTTGCCCTCAACCTGCCCTACCATTTCCATCCTCGTTCCCGTACTCGCTTTACCTAATCAGCGCCGGCCCCAGATCCGGCACGGCGACATCGAGCACGCGCAACTGCACACGCTCAGCCCCCTGCCAGCGATCGACCGCGATCGACCCCGCCACATGCAAGACCTGCCCGCGATGTGCGGCCAATGCATGACCCAGCTTCTGGCCGACCGAGCGAAACGCAATGCCGTTGACGATTGCGCCATCGCCCGACTTGAAGCGCAGCCGCAAATGCGCCTGCCCGACTTCATCGGCATATACCAGTTGATGCGATGGCAGCGCCAGCACCGGCTCGGGATTGCCGCTGCCGAAGGGCCCGGCGCGGTTCAGGGTCGTGGCCAACTCGGTCGTCACACCGCGAGCGCTGACCGCGCCATCGACGAAGATTTCGTTGACATGACGTGACTGTGCCACGTCAGCGGCCAACGCATTTTCCATATAGGCGCGAAATTCAGCGAGCCTCTCTTTGCGCAAGGTCACGCCCGCGGCCATCGCGTGGCCGCCGCCTTTGAGCAGCAGTCCATCGTGGACGGCCTGCCGCACAGCCTTGCCGAGATCGACGCCGCCGATCGAGCGGCCCGAGCCCGTGCCGATACCGCCGGGCTCGAGCGCTACCGCAAAAACCGGCCGCGAGAACTTGTCTTTCAGCCGCGACGCGACGAGGCCGACAATGCCGGGATGCCAGCCTTCCGACGCCGTGACGATCACCGAACCCTTATCCTCCAGGCCAAGTGAGGCCAGCGCTTCGGCTTCGGCCTGCGCCTCGGCGGTCTGCTCGATGACCCTGCGTTCATTGTTGAGACGGTCGAGTTCTGCGGCAATTCGCGCCGCTTCTGAAATATCACCTTCCAGCAACAGCCGGACACCGAGATCGGCGCGCCCGATCCGTCCCCCCGCATTGATGCGGGGGCCCAGCATAAAGCCGAGATGCCAGGCTTCTGGTGGGCCGTTCAGCCGCGCGACGTCCATCAGCGCGGTGTGACCGATATGGTCGCGCCGGCGCATCGCGATCAAGCCCTTGGCGACGAAGGCGCGATTGAGCCCAATCAGTGGCGCCACGTCAGCGACGGTGCCGAGCGCCACGTGGTGCAACATGCCGAGCAGATCCGGCTCCGGCATCTCAGGCCCCCAGAAACCCCGCGCGCGCAACTCGCGATTGACCGCAACCAGCGTCACCAGAACAAGGCCTACGGCGGCGAGATGGCCGAGGCCCGAGAGGTCGTCGGGCCGGTTCGGATTGACCAGCGCTTCTACCTCGGGCAGTTCGTCGCCGCACTGATGGTGATCGATCACGACCACCGACATTCCGAGCTTGCGCGCTTCGGCGAGCGGCTCCATGCTCGTGGTGCCGCAATCGACCGTCACGAGTAGCGTCGCGCCTTTCCCCGCCAGCATTCGGATGGCTTCGACGTTCGGGCCGTAGCCCTCAAAGATCCGGTCGGGAATATGAATCAGCGGGTCGAGCCCGCAGTGGCGCAGATGCCAGGCAAGCAATGCTGCGGACGTCGCGCCATCGACATCGTAGTCGCCGAAGATCGCGACCTTTTCGTTGCGCACAGCCGCATCGGCGATGCGCTTGGCGGCCGCCTCCATCTGCGTCACGGTGAAGGGGTCGGGCATCAGCTTACGGATGGTCGGATCGAGAAAGTCCTCGACCGCGTCGATCTGGACGTCGCGCCCTGCGAGCACCCGCGCCAGCATTTCCGGTAATTGATATCGCTGCGCGATCGCGAGCGCCCGGGTAGCTCCACGCGTATCGAGCCGGTCGCGCCACAACTTTCCGGTCAGCGAATTGGCCACGCCGAGAAAGGCGGCCGGGGCCTCGACAGGCAACGCGGATGCGGGAAGGGTCATGACGGATTCAGATAAGCACGAAGCGCACGTTCGACAAAGGCGGGGGTGTGCAGCCAGAATCCGGCGATGGGCAAACGGCACATTGCCAGGCCGGCCACACCACGATTGGGGTCCCAAGGGTGCCGGCAGCCCGCATGCATCAAGTGGTCGCGTCGCGCTTCTGGGCTGATTCTCGAATCAGTCTCCGGGAATGTTCTGATTGGCCGATGTCGCACCAAGCGAGCTTCGCACGGCAAAAAGCTGGCTAAAAAAACAGCCAATTGCCAAAACAAAATGCAACCTTAGCGATATCTGACGATCGCGGGGTTCCTGAAATTAAACGCGTGTTAGAATTAAATGCGATAAATGAAATCTTAGATGTGCGCTCCTTCGATTCTCGGTTCAACGCAGGAGAATAAGGTGAAAAACCGCAACGCAGAGGAAGCCCGCTGATGTCCACCGTGCTTGATCGCAATCCAACCCGTGCGAGATCGATCGCGAGCGATTCGGCAAGTACCGAGGATGAATCCGATATCTCGGGATTGATCGCGCGCCTGACCACCGAGGTCAACCAGATCGCCTGCGAGAAGACCAAATCGATCCAGCACATCACCAACCAGATGAAGATGCTGGCGCTGAACGCACTGATCGAGAGTTCGCGCGCCGGAGCGCAAGGGGCTGGTTTTGCTGTCGTCGCACAGGAAGTACGCAGCGTCGGCCAACAGGTCGAGGCGATCGCACGTGAACTCGAAACCCAGCTGACGAAGCGGACCGGCAACCTCATGAGTTCAATCGAGCGGATGACCGAGCGATCGCGCGGCGAGCGCATGGTCGACCTGTCGCTGAATGCCATCGAATTGATCGACCGCAACCTCTACGAGCGAACTTGCGACGTCCGTTGGTGGGCGACCGACTCCGCCCTCGTCGGCGGCGCGGCGGCGCCGGACGCCGCAACCGTCTCGCATGCGTCGGAGCGGCTGGCGGTTATCCTCGACGCCTACACCGTCTATCTCGATCTCTGGCTGTGCGACCTCGACGGTAACGTCCTGGCCAGTGGCCGGTCGCACCGCTTCAATGTGATCGGACAAAACGTCGCCACCACAAATGGTTTCGGGATGCGCGCGGCTTGCGCTCGGGCGACGACTATGTCGCTGGCGATGTCGAGTGCCAGCCATTGCTCGGCAATGCGCAGGTCGCGACCTATTGCGCCAGCGTTCGCGCCGGTGGCAAGGCCACTGGCCAGCCTATCGGCGTGCTGGCTATTCATTTCGACTGGGAAGCCCAGGCCCGTGCCATCGTCAAGTGCGTGCGTGTTGGCGCCGCCGACAAGGCACGGGTGCTGCTGGTCGATTCAAATCTTCGGGTAATCGCTGCGTCCGACGACCAGGGCCTGCTCACGGAACGTGTGCCGCTTTCACTGGAGGGACGGCGCAGCGGTTTCTATCATGACAGGTCGGGCGCGCTGGTCGCATTCCACGCCACACCTGGCTATGAGACCTACAAGGGCCTCGGCTGGTTCGGTGTGATCCTTGCGGCGGCTGGATAGCGGCAAACACAGCAGGCGCGCGGCGCCAAGATCGTCGCTAACTTGATATCAGCGTCGGGATATCAGGACCACGCGACTTCGCCGTCCGCTAGCGATGTCGTTCGTCGCATCGACATTGCCGCGTCCAACACTCGTGACGATCGCGAAACGCCCTTCTTGAAGAGGGCGGGAACGAAATATTTTTCGCGGCGAACCTGGACAATGTAGGCAAATCACTCATCCGGGCCACACTTGCTAACTGTAGCCCGCATGAGCGACAGCGACATGCGGGAACGGTAGAAAAGGCCCCCGGATATCGCTAACGCTCATCCGGGCTACGACATTAGACCCTTAACACCCCATCCGCGCGGCCAATTCGCCGAAATCCTTGGCGACAATATCCCAGTCGCCTTTCGCTTCGAGGTCGTATTTCTGCAGGGGGCCGTATTCGGTCGGACGCGCGACGAAGGCGGTCTTCAAATCAAGCTTTTGCGCAGCTGCCAGATCGTGATTATGCGCCGCCACCATCATCACCTGCTCCGGCGGCAGACACAAAAGGCGCGCGGCGCCGAGATAGGTCTCGGGATCGGGCTTGTAGTGCTGGAACAGTTCGGCAGACATGATCAGGTCCCAAGGAAGGCCTGCGAATTTCGCCATCTCGGTCAACAGCGCGACGTTGCCGTTCGAGAGCGGGCTGATGATGTATTTGGTCTTGAGGCGGGACAGCCCACTGATGCTGTCGGCCCAGGGATGCAGCCGATGCCAGCCCATCGTGAGGTAGTGCAGATCAGCCTCGCTCAGGCCGGAAATCCCAAGCTGTTCGACGAGCTTTTCCAGCGAACGCCGGTGCAGCGTGTCGAGAATGACATACCCGCGCTCGGGGTGCTTTCGCACATCGTCCATCGAGGCGGCATAGACCGCGCGCCAGCCGTCGACGAGAGCTGTCCAGTCGGCCTTGATGCCGCGCGTCTCGCCCCATGCGGTGAAGTCCGCAATCAGGCTTGTGCGCCAATCGACCACGGTGCCGAAGACGTCGAAGACGAGCGCCTTGACCTGAGAAAGATCGGACATGTCTCGCTCCCGAATTTTACTCCGTCATTCCTGTTTGTGGAAGCGACAAAATTGTGGCCGGGCACCGATGTCGAATTCCGGATTCGATGCTGCGCATCGCTCCGGAATGACGGCTGTGTCTTAATCCAGATGAAACTTGTCGAGCTGGCGATGCTCGGCCTTGATATAGCGCACCGTGCCGGTCACCGAGCGCATGACAACCGTTTCTGTCTGGATCACATCCTTGCGAAACTTGACGCCCGACAGTAGCGAGCCGTCGGTGACGCCCGTGGCCGCGAACAGACAGTCACCCTTCGCCATGTCTTCGATCCCGTAGATCATCTTCGGATCGGACACGCCCATCTTGTGCGCACGCGCGCGCTTTTCTTCGCTGTCGAGGATCAGCCGGCACTGCATCTGACCGCCGATGCAGCGCAACGCCACGGCAGCCAACACGCCTTCGGGCGCACCACCAACGCCGATATACATGTCAACACCGGTTTCATCGGGCGTGGCGCAGTGAATGACGCCTGCGACATCGCCGTCCGTGATCAACTGGACCGCCGCTCCCGTCGAACGCACGCTGTTGATGATGTCGGCATGGCGCGGGCGGTCGAGTACAAGGACCGTGATGGCGGAAGCATCGACGCCCTTGGCCTTGGCGAGCCTGCGGACGTTCTCGGCGGGCGGCGCGTCGAGCTCGACTACGCCTTTGGCGTAACCCGGGCCGATCGCCAATTTCTGCATGTAAACGTCGGGCGCATGAAGCAACGTGCCACCGTCCGCCATCGCCATTGTCGCAATCGAGCCGGGCATGTTCTTGGCGCACAGCGTGGTGCCTTCAAGCGGGTCGACCGCGATGTCGACCTTCGGCCCGGCTTTAAGCCCGACGGTCTCGCCGATGAACAGCATCGGGGCTTCGTCGCGTTCGCCCTCCCCGATCACAACCGTGCCTTCGATCGGCAGCTTGTTGAGCTCGCGGCGCATGGCATCCACCGCCGCCTGGTCGGCCGCCTTCTCGTTGCCGTGGCCGCGCAACCGCGCCGCCGAGACCGCCGCCCGCTCCGTCACCCGCACGAGTTCGAGCGTCAGGATCCGCTCGAGCAGCAATTGGGGCGGCACGGAAATATGGGTCGACATCGAAGGTCTCCTCTAAAACTAACTTGCGAGCCTTACGCTCTCACTCATCGCCGGTTCCGGCTGTATTTCTCAATTCTTTTCGATCCGGATCACCTGCGGGCGTCCGCTGATCACCTTGTCGCGCTGCACCGCATCCAGCGCGCGGTGCACAGCGTCCTCGCTCGTCGCATAGGTGATCAGGATGACCGGGACCGGCGCAGCTTTCCCCGTCATTTGCACGGCGTCAACGCCGTCCGCATGACGCTGGACGATCGATTCAATGGAAATTTTTTGTTCGGCCAGGCGCGTCGCGATGGTGGCGGCGGTACCCGCCAGATCGCGCGCCATCAGGCGGATGTAATAGCCGCCCTCGTGACGCTCCATCGGCGCTTTCTCGATTTTTCGCAGCCGCTCCACGGGACGGCCAAACGGCAAAGCGCGGATGCCACGCGCCACGTCTGCAATGTCTGCGACAACGGCCGATGCCGTCGCCGCCCCGCCGGCGCCCGGACCCACCAGCGTGATCGGGGGAATGCCTTCGCCGTCGATGGTGACCGCGTTGGTGACGCCCATAACCTGCGCGATCGAGGACGTCTTCGGCACCATGGTCGGGTGCACGCGCTGTTCGATGCCCTTGGCGGTGCGCACCGCAACCCCCAGCAATTTGACGCGAAACCCGAGTTCAGCGGCGGCGCGAAGATCTTCCGGTGCGATCGACGAGATGCCTTCGACATAGACCGCGTTTTGCGAGACTTTTGTGCCGAATGCGAGGCTCGCTAAAATCGCGAGCTTCTGCGCGGTGTCGTGACCATCAACATCGAACGAAGGATTGGCCTCGGCATAACCCAGGCGCTGCGCGTCCTTCAGACACTCGGCAAACGACAGACCTTCCTGCTCCATCCGCGTGAGGATGTAATTGCAGGTGCCGTTGAGAATTCCGTAGACGCGATTGATCGCAGTGCCGGCAAGCCCCTCGCGCAACGTCTTGACGATCGGGATGGCAGCTCCGACCGCGGCTTCGAAATTCAAGGCGCCGCCAAATTGCTCAGCGGCCTTGGCGAGTTTGAGCCCGTGTTTGGCGATCAACGCCTTGTTGGCGGTGACGACCGACTTGCCGGCCTTGAGCGCGGTCTCGATCGCCGACAGCGCGGGTTCGCCCGCGCCTCCCATCAACTCCACGAAACAATCGATTCCGGGATCGCTCGCCAGCTCCAGCGGGCTTTTGGCCCATTCGACCCCTTGCAGGTCGAGCCCGCGCTTCTTGGCTTTCGAACGTGCCGTGACCGCGACCACGCGCACCGATCGGCCACAGCGCGCCGACAGCGTCCGGCTCTGTTGCTCGATCAGACGGACAACCTCGGCGCCGACGGTGCCGAGTCCCGCGATACCCACTTTCAGGGGTGCGACCATGACTGAGAAGAACCTGCCGGAGGTTTGCCCGCGGGAGGCGCGGGCAGCAATGGATTAGCGCCGGTTGGCGAGAGGAACCACGTTGTGCAATGTTTCGATGCCGCTTTCAAGGAAGCGGCGCACCCCGCGGGCGGCCTGCCGGATCCGTTGCTCGTTTTCTACCATGGCGATGCGCACGTAACCCTCGCCGTGCTCGCCGAAGGCAACCCCTGGCGAAACCACGACACCTGATTTTTCGACCATCAGGGTCGCGAATTGCATGCTGCCGAGGCTACGAAACGCCTCCGGCAATGGCGCCCAGGCGAACATCGAGGCTTGGGGGGGCGGAATCTCCCACCCCGCGCGGCCAAAAGATTCCACCAGCGCATCACGCCGCTTGCGATAGGTATCGCGCATCTCGCGAATGCAATCGTCGGGACCGTTAAGCGCTGCGGTGGCCGCGACCTGGATCGGCGTGAAGGCGCCATAGTCGAGGTAGGACTTCACCCGCGCCAAAGCCGCGATGATACGCTCGTTGCCGACAGCAAATCCCATGCGCCAGCCCGCCATTGAAAAGGTCTTCGACATTGAGGTGAATTCGACCGTTACGTCGATCGCGCCGGGCACCTGCAACACCGAAGGCGGCGGGTTGTGGTCGTCGAAATAGACCTCGGCATAAGCGAGATCGGAGAGAATGAAGATTTCGTGCTTTTTGGCGAAAGCAACCAGATCCCGGTAGAAGTCGAGGCTCGCGACATAGGCGGTTGGATTGGACGGATAGCAGACGACCAGCGCGAGCGGCTTGGGGATCGAATGGATGATCGCGCGCTCAACCGCTTCAAAAAATTGCGGCGTCGGCTCGGACGGAACCGAGCGGATCACGCCGCCGGCCATCAAAAAGCCGAAGGCATGAATTGGGTAGCTCGGATTGGGACACAGCACCACATCGCCAGGCGCGGTGATGGCCTGGGCGACGTTGGCAAAACCTTCCTTCGAGCCCAGCGTGGCGACGATCTGGGTTTCGGGATTGAGTTTGACGCCGAAGCGCCGCTCATAATACCCCGCCTGCGCCCGCCGCAGGCCGTTAATCCCGCGCGAGGCGGAGTAGCGGTCGGTGCGCGGCTTTCCCAGCGTCTCTTTCAGCTTGTCCAGGACGTGGGCCGGCGTCGAAAGGTCCGGATTGCCCATGCCGAGATCGATGATATCGGCACCGGCATTGCGCGCGGCCGCCTTGGCGCGATTGACTTGTTCGAACACGTAAGGCGGCAGGCGGCGGATGCGATAAAAATCTTCCATTGGACCTTTGGACTCCAGCAATCCCCGTAAGGGGCAGATTCGCCAAGGCATCCCTTCGATAGATGCTCCTTGGCACCACCTATAACTCACATTAAATCAATGTCTTAATGCAAATTCAGGCGGAAGTTATTTAAGCTTTGCCCCGGCTTGGCGGGGTGATTGAACCAATTCTAGCACGGTGTGCGGTGCGCGCTAGAACCAGAACACAGGCAGCGAGATTATTTCGTGGGTTGGGCCTGGTTCTGGGTTTGGCTCTGATCTTTGCCTTGTGCCTGCTCTTTCGCGGCTGAGGCCTGGCGCTCCCGCGCGGTGATCAATTCCTTCTGGATCTGGGCGCGTTCAGCCGGCTCCATTGCGGCCTCATCACGGGCTGGCGGCAGGGCATTTACCGGCAAATAGGCGTTGGTCTCCTTGGCATGCGTATCAGACGAGGCGCTGCCGAGCGGAATTTCGGAAATCGACGTCGAGCAACCGCCCAGAGCCGGCACCACAAGCAGCAAAACTGCTCCGGCCAACGCTCCGTAGTGGTGTCCAACTGACATATCTAGTCCTTGACCCTGCACCGGGCGCAGCAGGCGCCCAAACGATTGTTACCTGAAATCGTTAAACCCCACAGAAGAAACCGGGTGTCTGGGGCCTCAATAAGACCAAGCCACCACAAAATATCGCAGTGCAACAGCAACTTTTTGCGAGCAGGCTGCCTATTTTCTAATATCCCTCAACCGGGACACTAACGCCGATCTCATCGGTGACGAAGTGAAAACGAAGCTGTAGTGTTGCCCCATGACTGATGTCACCACAGAAGCCCAGACCGAAAACAAGTTCAATGCTGAAGCCTTCGCGATGAACATCGCCAAGGCGATGGAAAGCAGCGGTCAGGCGCTGGCGGCGTATCTCAAGCCGGCCGCGGACGGTGAAGTGCGCGACAAGCCGTCGAACGAATTCACCGAACTCGTCAAGACGTTCAGCGCGGTCGCCGAATATTGGCTGTCGGATCCCGATCGCGCCAATGACATTCAAACCAAGATCGGCAAGGCCTATCTCGACCTCTGGGGCAACTCGGTGCGCCGCCTCGCCGGCCAGGAAGCTGAACCTGTCGCCGCGCCCGCGCCGCGCGACAAGCGGTTTGCCGACCCCGAATGGAAATCGAACCAGTTTTTCGATTTTGTCCTGCAGCTTTATCTGCTCACGACAAAATGGGCCAACGACCTCGTGCGCGACGCGGACGGCCTCGATCCGCATACCCGCAAGAAGGCGGCGTTTTACGTCCAGCAAGTCACCAATGCGCTCGCCCCCTCCAACTTCGTTCTCACCAATCCGGAAGTATTGCGCGAGACGTTGACCTCCAGCGGCGACAACCTCGTGCGCGGCATGAAGATGCTGGCCGAGGACATCGAGGCCGGGCACGGCACGCTGCGCATCCGCCAGTCCGATCCGTCCAACCTGGAAGTCGGCGTCAACATGGCGACCACACCGGGCAAGGTGATCTTCCAGAACGACCTGATGCAATTGATCCAGTACGCGCCGGCAACGGAAAACGTGTTGCGTACGCCGCTTCTGATCGTGCCGCCCTGGATCAACAAATTCTACATTCTCGATCTCAAGGCGGAAAAATCCTTCGTCAAATGGTGCGTCGATCAAGGCATCACGGTGTTCGTGATTTCCTGGGTCAACCCGGACAAGAGTCTCGGGACCAAGACCTGGGAAGATTACATGAAGGAAGGCCCGCTCGCCGCGATGGATGCGATCGAACGCGTCACGGGCGAAATGAAGGTCCACACCATGGGCTATTGCGTCGGCGGCACGATGCTGGCGACGACGCTGGCGTGGCTGGCCGAAAAGCGCCGCGTCCGCGTTACCTCGGCTACGTTCCTCGCGGCGCAGGTCGATTTCACCAAAGCCGGTGATTTGCTGGTGTTCGTCGACGAAGACCAGATTTCAGCCATCGAGCGCGACATGAAGGCCTCAGGCGTACTTGAAGGCGCCAAGATGGCCATGGCCTTCAACATGCTGCGGTCTAACGACCTGATCTGGTCCTATGTCGTCAGCAATTATCTCAAGGGAAAGCCGCCATCGTCGTTCGACCTGTTGCACTGGAATTCGGATGCGACGCGAATGCCGGCGGCAAACCATTCCTATTACCTGCGCAACTGCTATCTGGAGAACCGGCTGTCGGCAGGAACCATGGTGCTCGACAACACCCTGCTCGACCTCTCCAAGGTCAAGGTGCCCGTCTACAATCTCGCAACCCGCGAGGATCACATCGCACCGGCCGATTCAGTGCTCTACGGCTCGCAGTTTTTTGGCGGCCCGGTGAAATATGTTCTGTCGGGATCGGGACACATTGCAGGCGTCGTCAATCCGCCCAGTTCCGGAAAATATCAGTACTGGACCAACGACAACATCAAGGACGTGACGCTTGCCGATTGGTTGAAGGCCGCCCAGGAGCACAAGGGCTCGTGGTGGCCCGACTGGCGGCAGTGGTTGGAGACGATCGATCCCGAGCAAGTGGCTGCCCGCGAAGTCGGCGCGGCTGCGTTGCCCGCGATTGAGGACGCGCCCGGCAGCTACGTTCGGGTTCGCGCGTAACATCGTAACGCTACCTGCTCGTGCTGCGTGGTGCTATAAGCTTGCTTCCCGAGGGGAACGAGCATTTTAAATCTGGCAGGGGGAAACGATGACGCCTGAACTATTGTGGCTAAGCCTAACCGTAATTCTGACGGGCTTGTTGTGGGTACCCTACATCCTCAATCGCGTTTCGGTGCGCGGCCTGTTCGGCTCGATGGCCAACCCGTCGCGCAACGACAAGCCGCATGCGGAATGGGCGACGCGTTTGATGTTCGCGCATGACAATGCGGTCGAGAACCTCGTCGTGTTTGCGCCGCTGGTGCTGATCCTCGCCCAGATCGAGTATTCGGACAAATGGACGGTCTACGCGTGCGCGGTATATTTCTGGGCCCGCGTCGCGCATCTCCTCGTCTACACGCTGGGCCTGCCGGTGTTCCGCACGCTGGCGTTTACGGTCGGCTTCGCCGCGCAAGTGGTCCTGGCGCTGGCCATTTTCAAAATCGTCTGACCGGCCTTTCGGCGACGTCGTAAAGGCGTCGCCGACCTCGCCGTCAACGGTTCGCCTTAGCCCTTGCGCATGACGAGATGCAGCATCGTGGCCGGCGTTTCGTCGAAACTCTTGATATCCTCAATGTCGGACTTGAGCGTCTGCCAGGCGCCCGCCGCCTCATATGCGGTCGTGAGCCAATCCGCCGACGGATAGTTGTAATAGCGGCCGAGCGAGTCCCGGCCGTCGCTCTCGCCGGTCTTGAAGCTTGCGTAAAATATGCCGGCTGGATTCAGGGCGCGATGGATACGGGCAAGAATACCCACGAGTTCTTCCTTCGGCACATGCAATAGACAGGCGCTGGCCCAAACGCCGTCATAAGCCTCACGCGCATCGAGCTGATCGAACAACATCACCTCGACGGGGTGATTCAACTTGCGTGATGCCACTTCCGCCATCTCGGGCGAACCATCGGTGGCGCGCAAAACAAAGCCCCGCGCGAGCATCTCGGCCGCGTGATTGCCTGCGCCGCAGCCGAGTTCAAGGATCGAGCCGCCCCGCGGCAGCAATCCAAGAAAACCGATCAGGCGTGCCGATGGTGCCTTTCCCCAGGCCGAGTAAGAATCGGCGTTTCGGCGATAGAATTGCAGCGTCGTCTCGTCCACTGCACCCGCCATCGCCTCAGTCCTCGCCAAGACCGAGCATCAGGTGCATGTTTTGCACGGCCGCTCCTGACGCGCCTTTTCCGAGATTGTCGAGGCGCGCGACCAAAACCGCCTGACGGTGTGTGTCGCTGGCAAAGACGTACAGCTCGAGATTATTGGTTTCATTGAGCGCCTCGGGTTCGATCCGCCCGCTTTTGGCCGCCGCGTTCTCAAGCGGCAGTACCGAAACATAGCGTGAGCCGGCATAGCGCTTGGCGAGCGCGGCATGCAGGTCGGCAGCAGAGGGTTTTCCGTTGAGCGTGTCGAGTTGCAGCGGCACCGACACCAGCATACCCTGCCGGAAGTTGCCGACCGAGGGCACAAAGATCGGCCGCCGCGTCAGCTTCGAATAAAGCTGCATCTCCGGCAAATGCTTGTGTTCGAAGTTGAGGCCGTAAAGCTCGAAAGCAGGCGCGTGCCCACTCTCGAAGCTTTCGATCATCGACTTGCCGCCGCCGGAATAACCGCTCACCGCGTTGACCGTCACGGGATAATCGGCCGTCAAGAGGCCGGCATCCACGATCGGCCGCAGCAGCGCGATCGCGCCGGTCGGATAACAACCGGGATTGGCGACCTTGCGCGATTTCCTGATCTTGTCGGCCTGGTCGGGTGCGAGTTCGGGAAAGCCGTAGGCCCAGTCGGGCGCAACGCGGAACGCGGTCGAAGCATCCAGGACTTTCGGCGCGGTTGCGCCCATGCTGTCGATCAACGCAACGGTTTCACGTGCGGCGTCGTCAGGCAAACAGAGGACGACCAGATCGACCTCCTCCATCAGTGCTCGCTTGGCACCGGCGTCCTTGCGTTTGTCGTCCGCGATATTCTTCACCACGACGTCGTTCTGGAGCCGAAGCCGTTCGTTGATGCCGAGGCCCGTCGTTCCGGACGCGCCGTCGACGAAGACCGACGGCTTTGCGGCCTGGCCGCCCGCCGGAGGCTGATGGGTGTCGGCCAACGTCATGGCGCGTTCCTTTCCAGCAATTCTTCAAGATCCAAAAAAAGCCGCCGGGCGCATGAGGCCTGCGATTTGTTGCGAGCTTGTGTCGGACCGTGCTGCATTTTGCCTCTTCACGGAAACAGCGCAATCTGTTCCAGGCCGGTCGTCTCTCGCCAACCGAACATCAAATTCATGTTCTGGATGGCCTGGCCGGCCGAACCTTTTACCAGATTGTCGAGCGTTGAAATCACGATGGCGCGATCCTTGATGCGATCGACTACGACGCCAATCTGTACATAGTTCGAGCCGCGCACGTTCCTGGTTTGCGGTAGCACGCCCTTCTTCGCCACATGCACGAACGGTTCGTCGCGATAGGTGCCTTCGAGCGCCGCGCGCAGATCGTCCGCGGTCGCGCCGTTGAGCCGGACGTAGCAGGTGCAGAGTTCTCCCCGCGCCATCGGTATCAAGTGCGGCGTGAAATTTGCCGTCACGGCTGAGCCCGCGGCGACGCCGATCTCCTGGTCGATCTCGGCCGTGTGCCGGTGCGCGCCAACCGAATAGGGCGACAGCCCCTCGCCGGCCTCCGAGAACAACGTGTTCTGCTTCAGTCCGCGCCCCGCGCCGGTCAGGCCCGATTTTGCATCGATGATGAGATCATGGGCGTCGATGAGACCGGCCTTCACCAGCGGCACCAGCGCCAGCAGCACTGCGGTCGGATAGCAACCGGGACAGGCCACCAGGCGCGCTTCCGCGATCTGTTGCCGGTAAAGCTCGGTCAATCCATAGACGGCTTCGCGTTGCAGTTCCAATGCGCGGTGCTCGTGACCATACCAATGCGCGTAGGATGCCTTGTCGCGGAGGCGGAAATCCGCGGACATGTCGAGCACTTTGATTTTTGAATTTGCCTTCATTATCGCGGCGATAATTTCCTGTGTGGTGCCATGTGGCAAACCGCAGATGACGGCGTCGAGCGTGGTCCAGTCGACCTTTTCCCACTCGGTCAGCAGCGGCAGATCCAACATGAAGAAATGCGGAAACACCTCGTCCATGGTTTTGCCGGCATGCGTGTTGGCCGTCAACGCCGCGATCTCGACGTTGGGATGCCGTGCCAGCAGGCGTACGGCGTCGGCGCCGGTGTAACCGGAGGCGCCGAGAATGCCGACTTTCTTTTTCGAGCTCATGGTTTCTGCCCCTCAACGGCTGGAGAGCCGAATGCCTGCGGCCGCGTTTCGCGCATCAGGCTTGCGATTTGTAACGAAGATGTGTCGGGCCGCGCAGCCAAGGCGCCCGCCACGGCCGCATAATCCGCCTCTGACTTGTGCTGGTTGAGCTTGAAGCTCCCCTCGACATCCACGACCGTCATGACAAGGCCGACGATGGCCTTCTTCATCGCCTCAAGCCGGCCTGCCGTCATCTTTGCGGACGTCCATGGCTTTTTCGGCGCCAGCCAGTCTTCGAATTTGGCACTGAGCGTATCGATCTGCACGGTGAGTTCGTCATCCGACAATCTTCGCACCGGCCCCGTCAGATGCACGGCTTGATAGAGCCAGGTCGGCACCTGATCTGGCGAGACATACCAGTCCGCCGACACATAGGCGTCAGGGCCGCTGACCGCCAGCAGCCACGAGGTCTTGCCGTCGGCGAGCTGGATCAGCGGATTGCCGCGCGCGAGGTGAAATTCGGCTCGCGGCGTGCCGTCGTCCGCATAGCTGAGGTAAAACGGAAGAAGCGATGCAAGCGGTTTCTCGCCGTCGAAAGCGCACACCGTCGCAAAGCCGCGCGCCTCGGCAAACGCAAGGCTTGCGGCGCGTTCGGTCTTGAACATGGGAGGCGTATACATCTTCAACTCCTGCTTCGAAGTAGGAGCCGCCAGACCGAACCGCGTATTTTCAGGAAAGCAAAGCCGCGGGATGGATCCGGCGGCAGGGACGAAATCTCAAACGAGAACGATCGCCCATACCGCGGTGGCGCGGCGGCGGCGAGCGATAAAGATGGTCGCGAGTTCGATCATGCGGCGAGCGTATAAGACTTGTGCCTGACAACGTCAAGGCAAGCGCGGCCGTTTCGCGCTCCGAAAACTGCCATCAGACCACCCGGAAAAACCACTCGACGATCTCGGCAATCACGTCGCCGAACAACAATAGCGCCGCCGACCAGACAAAAGCGGAAACGAAGTTGGCGACCTGGAATCGCCAATAAGGCATTTCGAAAATTCCGGCCGCGAGCGGCACGGAGGCGCGCAAGGGTCCGAAAAACCGGCCGATGAAAATGCTCGGCACGCCCCAGGATTTCACAAAGGCCTCGCCGCGCGGCAGGATTTCCGGGTATCGCGACAGCGGCCACATCTGCGCGACGCGTTCCTTGTACTTGAAGCCGAACCAATAGGAGACCCAGTCACCGAGCGCCGCACCGATGCCGCCAGCAATCCAGAGCGGCCAGAAGCTCATGCCGCTGACACCGATCAGGGCGCCGATCGCCACCAGCGCGCCCCAGGCTGGAATCAGCAGCGAAATAAACGCAAGCGACTCCCCGAACGCCAGCAGCAGCACAATCGGAGCTGCCCAAGCCTGATGGTCGCGCACGAAATCGGCCAGCGCGCGCGTATACTCTTCCATTCCGAAAGGCCCTTCCCGGCAATCCTGTAAGCCGGCCGGTTTAAGCCGTCAGGATCGTCAACATCAAGTCACAATGGTACCCTGGCTGGTCGTGCTGGCAGCTACCATGCCGTTTGCGCCGATCGTTTTCTGCACCCCGCGCACCAGATAACGCGTGCGGCTCCGATGCCCGCCGCCCTTACGGCCGTCACTTTTCAGGCCCATCCGTGGCATAGTCGATCAAGCCGATTCGCTCCGCCGATCTCCACATCACCTGAAAAACCATGCCCAAGCCACTGAAATCGAACGCTAAAGCAAAATCATCCGACGATCTCTTTGAGGCCGCCGCGCCAAAAGCCCGTGCGGTAGCCAAGCCTGTGGCGCGCCCGAGCAGCGCCGAGGCCGGCTATACCGCGCGCGACATCGAGGTCCTCGAGGGGCTTGAACCGGTTCGACGGCGGCCCGGCATGTATATCGGCGGCACCGATGAAAAGGCGCTGCATCATCTGTTTGCTGAGGTCATCGACAACTCAATGGACGAAGCGCTGGCGGGGCACGCCACCTTCATCGAGGTCGAACTCGGCGCCGACGGATTTTTGACTGTCACCGATAACGGCCGCGGCATCCCGGTCGATCCGCATCAAAAATTTCCAAAAAAATCCGCGCTCGAAGTGGTGATGTGCACGCTGCATGCTGGCGGCAAATTCGATTCCAAGGCGTATGAGACCTCGGGCGGTCTGCACGGCGTTGGCGTATCGGTGGTCAACGCGCTGTCTTCGCGGCTGGAAGTTGAAGTCGCCCGCAGCCAGAAGCTTTATCGCATGGTATTCGAGCGCGGCCACCCCAAGGGCAAACTGGAAGATCTCGGCAAGGTCAACAATCGCCGTGGCACAAAGGTCCGCTTCAAGCCCGATCCGGACATTTTCGGCGCCAAGGCTGCATTCAAGCCGCAGCGTTTGTTCAAGATGGCGCGCTCCAAGGCCTATCTGTTCGGTGGCGTCGAGATCAGGTGGCATTGCGATCCCTCCCTGCTGAAAGGCATCGAGGACGTCCCGGCCGAGGACAGCTTCCATTTTCCCGGCGGCTTGAAGGATTATCTCGCGGCCGCAATTCACGCCGACACGCTGGTGCATCCGGATATCTTTTCCGGCAAATCAGGGCGCGTCGGCGCACATGGCTCGTGCGAATGGGCCGTGGCCTGGACGGCGGATGCCGACGGCTTTTTGTCTTCCTACTGCAACACGGTGCCGACGCAGGACGGCGGCACGCATAAATCCGGCATGCGCAGCGCGCTTCTGCGCGGCCTGAAGGATCACGCCGAACGCGTAGGCCAGGGCAAGCGCGGCGCTTCGATCACGTCAGAGGACGTGATGGTGGGCGCGGCCGTGATGCTGTCGGTGTTCGTTCGCGAGCCAGAATTTCAGGGCCAGACCAAAGACCGTCTCGCGACGGCGGAAGCTCAGCGAATCGTAGAGCAGGCGATCAAGGACCCGTTTGATCACTGGCTTTCCGGCAATCCGCTGCAGGCCAACAAGCTCCTCGATTTTGTCGTCGAGCGCGCCGAAGAACGATTGCGCCGCCGCGCCGAAAAGGAAATTTCACGCAAGACGGCGGTGAAAAAGCTGCGTCTGCCCGGCAAGCTCGCCGACTGCACAGACACGGCCGCCGACGGCTCCGAGCTGTTCATCGTCGAGGGTGACTCGGCTGGCGGCAGCGCCAAGCAGGCACGCGACCGCAAGACGCAAGCGATCCTGCCGCTTCGCGGCAAGATCCTCAACGTTGCTTCCGCGACCAAGGATAAGCTGGTCGCCAATGCGCAGCTCGGCGACCTGATCCAGGCGATCGGCTGCGGCACCGGCGCGCATTATCGCGAGGAGGATTTGCGCTATTCGCGCATCATCATCATGACCGACGCCGACGTCGATGGCGCGCATATCGCCTCGCTCCTGATCACGTTCTTCTACCGGCAGATGCCGCGGCTGATCGACGAGGGCCATCTCTATCTCGCGGTCCCTCCGCTCTATCGGCTCAACCATGCCAGCAAGACGGTTTATGCCCGGGACGAGGCGCACCGCGACGCCCTGCTCAAGAGCGAATTCAACGCCAACGCCAAGGTCGATATCAGCCGCTTCAAGGGCCTTGGCGAGATGATGCCGGCGCAGTTGAAGGAAACCACCATGGATCCATCCAAACGCACCATGCTGCGGGTGGTGCTGCTCGCCGACGATCGCGAGGGCACCGCCGATTCCGTGGAGCGGCTGATGGGGACGAAGGCGGAAGCACGTTTTGCCTTCATTTCCGACAAAGCGGAGTTCGCCAGCGACGAACTTCTGGACGTTTGAAGGGCTGCCTGAAGCGCTGTTCGAAAAGCGACACTTATTTTACCTTCCCTTTGAAATCAAAGCGCTTTTTACGTTTTCAAATCTTTCCGAATTTGCCGTTTTCCTGCCGGTGTACCCCCCAAGCCACAGCTTTCTGGGTGAAATCGACTATAATTACACGTGAGATTCGAAATTGCGCACTGCGCGCCAACGGTTGGCTGAGGGTTTTCGAGATGAAAAAGCTGGTACTGGCACTTGCCGCCATCGCGGCGTTCGGCGGATCGGCACTCGCGGCAGATCTTCCCGCGGCCCCCGTCTACAGCAAGGCGCCGGTTGTGATGCCGCCGGTCGCGAACTGGACCGGTTTCTATATCTTCGGTGGCGCTGGTGGTGGCGTTTGGGATGCGGATACCCTGACCTTCAACAACGTCACCGGCGCTCCTGCCCTCGGTGCACAGAAGCAGGGCGGCGATGGCTACTTCGGCACCGTTGGTGCCGGCTATGACTGGCAGTTCAGCCAGACTCTGGGTTGCCGGCATCTTTGCCGACGGCCAGTTTGGCAGCCTGAAGGGCACAATACCTGGCGGCAGCTTGGCTGGACCTCTCTCCGCCACGGAGAAGCTGAAGGATACGTGGGCAGCGGGTGCTCGCATTGGTTGGCTGGTTGCGCCGAACGTGTTCTCCTATGTCAATGCCGGTTACACCCAATCCTATTGGTCGGGGGCAAGTTACACGAACATTGCCAACGGCACGAGCGGCGTTATCTCGACGTCTTCCTTCAACAAGGGCGGCTGGTTCGTCGGCGGCGGCGTCGAGAACAACCTGAACATCTTCGGCATCACCGCGCCGGGCTGGTTCATGAAGACCGAATATCGCGCGGCATACTTCGATACGACCAATCTGGTCGAAACCAATGTCAATACTGGCCCGACGGTTTTGACGACATCATTCAAGCCGCTGGTGCAGACCATCTCGACCTCGCTGGTCTATCGCTTCAACTGGGGCGGCCCGGTGGTCGCGAAGTATTGATCTCGATCAAACGTCAAATTTAAAAGCCCCGGCATTGTCCGGGGCTTTTTTATGCCCTCAATCCAAAAGTACCGCGTGACGAGACCATACGACCTTCGGTAAAGACGGTGGACTTTTCAAACTTCCCAAAAAATCCTCCCCACCGGAAAAAGCCCGATGCGCACGCTGCTGTTAGTCCTTGGCCTCATTGCGCTGGCGATCGGGCTATTGTGGATCGGTCAAGGCACCGGCATCATCACCTGGCCGGCCTCGAGCTTCATGATCCGGCAGATCCAGTGGGCGGGATATGGCGCGGCGCTTTCCGGCCTCGGCCTCGTGCTGATCTGGCAAAGCAAGCGCTAGTCTAGCAACTCCTCCGGAGGCATCGAGCGTGAAACAAGGGTTGTTCGATCTCTCAGGCAAAGTCGCCGTCGTCACCGGCGGCAACGGTGGCATTGGCCTTGGAATGGCGCGCGGGCTTGCGGACAACGGCGCGGCGATCGCCATTGTCGGCCGGAACGAAGCAAAATCGGCCGAGGCCGTCGCCGATCTGGTGAAAGACGGCCACAGGGCAATCGCCGTCACCGCCGATGTCACCGACGAGACGGCGGTCACAGCCATGGTCGAGCGTGTTCGCCGCGAACTCGGCCGCATCGATATTCTCGTCAACAACGCCGGCATCAATATCCGTAAAGCTCCCGATCAGCTCTCGCTCGCGGAATGGGACAGCGTGATCTCGACCAACCTCACCAGCGCGTTCCTGTGTTCGCGCGCGGTCCACCCTGCAATGAAAGAAGCAGGCGGCGGCAAGATCATCAATATCGGTTCGATGATGTCGATCTTCGGCACCAGCTTCGCACCGGCCTATGCCGCCAGCAAAGGCGGCATCGTGCAATTCACCCGCTCCTGCGCCGTCGCCTGGGCCGCCGACAACATCCAGGTCAACGCCGTGCTGCCCGGATGGATCGACACCGACCTGACACGGCGCGCCCGCGAACAGGTCACCGGCCTGCATGACAAGGTGCTTGCCCGGACGCCAGCTGCGCGATGGGGCGGAGCCGACGACTTTGCCGGCATCGCCGTGTTCCTGTCCTCACCCGCGTCGGATTTCGTAACCGGCACGGCGATCCCGGTCGACGGCGGCTTTTCGGTGATGGGCTAGGAAGCTGGTAGCGCCGGCGAATGCACGTGCTCGGGACGCACCCCGATCGCAACAAAACGCGCGGTGATACCCTGCAGCCAAGGTATGGCGTTGACGATCCGCGCAAACAGCGGGGCCCGAAGCGGCCGATCGCCCGGCTTGAGCGCTACGCTGATAATGTTGTTCTGAACAACGACCTGCATGGCCTGCGTCATCCGCACCGGGAATTCCCGGCGACGGCGCACTGCGTCGAGTTCGTCCTCGGAAGGACAGCCCCTCGTGCTCTTGAGCGCTGCGAGTTTCGCCGCGAGCAGATTGGCGGTCGCGACCGCATCCTGAATCGCGAGATTGACGCCCACGCCGCCGACCGGCGACATCGCATGCGCGGAATCGCCGATGCAAAGTAATCCGGGCCGCGTCCACCGCTTCAACCGGTTGATCGCGACCGTCAACAACTTCACGTCATCCCACGTCTTCACGTCCGACATGCCGGCGCCCAGGATCGGCGCCATGCCGATGACGTCGCTGCGAAAGGCGTCAAGGCCCCTCGCCTTCAAGGCATCAAACTGGCCTTTGGCGATGACATAGGCGCACTGCCAATAGTCGCCACGATCGAAGGTGACGAGCATCTTGCCGGTTTGGACGCGTGCAAACAGGCTCTCGTTCTCGTCGGGTCGCCGGCCGGCGCGAAACCATAGCACATCCATCGGCGCGCCGATTTCTTCGACATCAAGGCCCGCCTGCGGCCGCACGATCGAATGCCGCCCGTCACATCCAATGGTCAGGCTTGCGTGAATTTCAACGGGCCCTTCCGGCGTATCGGCGATCACGCCAGCAAATCCGTCACCCGCGCGGATGAGATCGGTAGCGTTGGCGTTCATCAGCACCTGAAGAGAAGCAAAACGTTTGCCGCTCTCGCGCAGGAAATTGAGAAAATCCCATTGCGGCATCATCGCAATGAAAGGGTATTTGACGTTCAGGCGGCTGAGGTCGGCGATGCGGATGGAGTCCTCGCCGAACAGGCCGTCCATCTTTTGCAATTGCTGATGCGGCACCTTCAGGAAGCCGTCGATCAGGCCCAACTCGTCCATCACCTGCAAGGTCGAGGGGTGCACGGTGTCACCGCGAAAATCCCGGAAGAAATCGGCGTGCTTTTCAAGCACAACCGTCTCGATGCCGGCGCGGCCCAAGAGATAACCGAGCATCATGCCGGCCGGGCCGCCACCGACGATGCAACAATGGGTTTGAATGGTTCGGGGCATCGATCACTCCCGCAAGATCCGCCTCGCAGCTTATATCCTGCCAGATTGTTAGCGGCGAAAACTTCTGATCTCTGACACGCTGCCGTCGCGATAGGTCAACTCTACCGAGACGAATTTGTTCGAGGGCGACAATTTCAGATAGGGCTTGGCGTCATAGGGAATGGCGCTCGGGTCTTTCATGTCGCACGGCGGCAACTTCAGGACCTGGTCGGGCACGGCGGTATCGACGCCGATGCGCACCTCGCGGATCGCGCAGCGATACGACATCAGGTGCGTGTAGTAGACCAGAAGTCCGTTGAATTCGCGAAACGACAGCCAGCTTGTCGCGGTCATGTCGAGAATTTTGCGCTGATCGTGGATTAGCGCGGCTTCCGGTTCGAACTTGATTGGAAACGGCCCTTGCAGGTTGCCCGAACCATCAACGTAACGCACCTCGATCGTGGCCGCCGGCGCATCTGCGGGGAGTTCAATGGACGGATTGGGCATCCGTTTGCGGGTGCGCGGATCGAGCGTGTCGAGAAATCCGGTTTCGCGGAAGTCGCCGGCATCTCCCATCCGCCACGAAATGCCGAGCGTCGGATCGACGATCGAAAACACCACGGTCCAGCCGCCATTGTGACGGGAGAACATTGCGATCGGTGCATTGACGGAGTCTTCTCTTGGCGGCCGCGGGACCACTGCCGGTGACAACGCGGCGACTTGCGGCGGTGGCTCGGCGGATTTCCCCGCATCCTTGTTCGTGTCCTTCGCCACGTCGGCCTGCGGCTTCTCTACGCCGTTCAAAAAGACATCGTCGACCATCTGGTCGAAATAAACCGGAATTTGCTTGTGGCTCACGGTCTCCGCCATTTCGCTGACGATGCGGCGTGTGTGCTGGGCCACTTGCACGAGATTTTCGCCCGGTTGCAGGAGTTCCCTCGCGAAGATGCGCGTGAATACCGAGTTGGGGTTGTTATCGTTGTTGGAGAGACGATCGAGTGCGGTCTGGCGGGGACCTGCCGAAAACACCGAAAACACACCTTCCGGCAATTGCATCGGCGCGAGGCCACCACCACCGACAACCGCCCGCGTTCCCGCGCGTTCGAACGGGTTGTTGCGGCACGCATCGAACACCAGGATCGCCGTGCGGGCCTTCCGGTTTTGCAAGCGCTCAACGATGCGATCGGCAAGCACGGAGGCGTCACGCACCAGCTCTTCCTGGCCTTCGACGGCTGCCGGAACGTCAATCGGCAACAGGAAATTCTGCCCGGCGATCTCAAAACCATGGCCGGCGTAAAAGAAAAACGCGGTATCGCCGGGTTCAATCGCCTTGTCGAAAGCGAGCAACGTTTCGCTGAAGGCCTGCCGGGTCTGGTTTTCCGCCAGCATCACCGAGAAGCCGAGTTGCTTGAGCGTCTCGCCCATGGTGCGGGCATCATTGACAGCCTTTTGCAGCCTCGGCACGTTCTTGTAGTCGTTGTTACCAATGACCAGCGCCACCCGCTTGGCCGCCTGCGCGGGGACAGCGAGCGCGAGAAGCGGCCCGATAACGCCGAGCAACACCATCGCAAACTTCAGCGATACCAAATGCCTCATCCCGATCCCTGCGCCGCAGACAGCGCCCCTGTGTCGTAGTCGGCCGTGACATCCGACGGGTTCAACCTAGCCATCACCGCACGAGTGTCCCGTTTAGCGGCGGCGCCATCTTTCAAGAACCGGCTGGGCGAAATTGAGGGCAAAACCCCACAACGCGATCCGCGGATCGACAAAGCTCAGCACGAGTGCCAGCAGCGAAGAGCCAGCCAGGAACGCCGATGAGGTGAGCCGCCGCCGCAAATGATCGCCGTGCTCGATTTCCGGTGTCAGCGCAACCATGCGCATGCTGATCAATGCAATCAGCAACGTATGGCCGGCATAAAGCCAGATCGCCGGCGCGAGATGCGCGTAGCGGCCGACCACAATTGTCGAGAACGGAACGAAGGTGATCAGCAGCAGGTAGACCAGCCACCAATTGACGTAGTTACGAGCATAGTGTTCGGAGCGGCTGCGAATTTCGATGCTGGCAATCCAGCGCAGGCCGAGCACGCCGAAGCTCAACACGTAGGGCAAAAATTTCGGCCAGAGGCTGACAAGGCCTTGCAGCAGCGCGCGATCGTCCGCGGGATGGAAGTCTTCCGGCAGACGGACATCAAGCACGAGAAGCGTCATCGCGACGCTGAACACGCCATCGGTCAGCGCATCAAGCCGGGCTTTGGCAAACATGGCTATTCCCCCACCGCGCGTAACTTGCCATGTCCATTCGGGATTTGAAGGCGAAATGACAAAAGGCCGGTTATTTGTGCGAAAACATTAAGCTTTTTCGGTCTTTTGCCTCGTTCCAAGATTGACTTTGGCCGTTTCGACCCTATGTTCGCGCTGCAAGCGGATTTGGATCGATGCGATTCCTTCAGTTGATCCGCCGCTGGTCAGCGTCCTTTTACCGCCCCTGAGCTTCATGAAGCGCGCCGTTTCGGGGCCGAACGCGACCGCCTTTTACCCCTCGATTCCGAACGGCGGTTTCGATTAGAGGCTCAATGTCATTTTCCCATCTCGGCCTGTCCGATAAAGTGCTCGCTGCTGTCGCGGCCAGCGGTTACACGACCCCCACACCCATTCAGGAACAGGCGATTCCTCACGTTCTGGCCCGCCGAGATGTTCTCGGCATCGCCCAGACCGGCACCGGCAAGACCGCTGCCTTCGTCCTTCCGATGCTCACGATCCTGGAAAAGGGCCGCGCCCGCGCCAGGATGCCCCGAACCCTGATCCTGGAGCCGACGCGTGAACTCGCCGCCCAGGTCAAGGAGAACTTCGACCGCTACGGCGCCGGCCAGAAACTCAACGTCGCGCTTTTGATCGGCGGCGTTTCCTTTGGTGACCAGGACACCAAGCTGACCCGTGGCGTCGACGTTCTGATCGCAACGCCCGGCCGGCTGCTCGACCACACCGAGCGTGGCGGATTGCTGCTCACCGGCGTCGAATTGCTGGTGATCGACGAAGCCGACCGGATGCTCGACATGGGCTTCATTCCCGACATCGAACGCATCTGCAAGCTCGTGCCGTTCACCCGCCAGACGCTGTTCTTCACCGCAACCATGCCGCCGGAAATCCGGCGGATCACCGAGACCTTCCTGCATAACCCGGAGAAGGTTGAGGTCTCAAAGCCAGCGACGACCGTCGCCACCATCACCCAATTGCAAGTCGCGTCGGGCCGCGAAGCCCATGACAAGCGCGAAATCCTCCGCGGCCTGCTGCGCGAGGCCAAGGATCTCAACAACGCGATCATCTTCTGCAACCGCAAACGCGAAGTCGCCGTTGTACACAAGTCGCTGCAAAAGCACGGCTTCAGCGTCGGCGCCCTGCATGGGGATATGGATCAATCCGCCCGCACGGCGGCGCTCGATCAATTCCGCAAGGGCGAAATTCCGCTTCTGGTCGCCTCCGACGTCGCTGCCCGCGGCCTCGACATTCCGGCCGTCAGCCACGTGTTCAATTTCGACGTTCCTCACCACGCCGACGATTACGTCCACCGGATCGGCCGCACCGGCCGGGCCGGCCGGGCCGGCACCGCGATTTCCATTGTCACCCCGCCAGATCAGAAATCTCTCGCAGCCATTGAAAAGCTGATTGGACAGAGCATTCCGTTCGCCGAAGGCAGCTCGCTGGCGCAAGTCTCGGAGCAAGCGGCCCCTCGCGAGCATGAGGAACGGCCTCGGGATGGCAAACGAGAAGGTGGACGCGGAGGACACAAGCGTCGCCGCGATCGTGATGGCGGCAAGACTGCCGGGCGCAACCCCGCTCCATCGGCACAATCAAAGGTTGCCGCGGCAACGACGCAAACGGTGACTCAGCCCGCACCGCCTCGGGCTCCATCTATCGGTCGTCCGGCCAGCCCTCAAAGCCCGGCGGCCTCTTCAGAACCCGCAGATCACTCGCATCTTCCAGCGTTTTTGCTGCGTCCGGTTCGCGCGCGCGTCTGATCTTTTCCAGCCTCAACAGTATTTGGGTACGGCTCCTTCGTTTACGAGCCGTTCATCAACCCCCGGTAGTTTTACCACCATAGTTTATTATATTGGCGCGGGATTCGATCCGCGCACGCTGTCGTTTTGGGGGCAGGTTCAGTGCTGGACGAACACGAACGCACAATGGCCTTTGCGGAGCTTGCGCTCGGCCAGATCAGGTCCCTGCGGCAAACGGCAATCCCGCGCAATTACGAAATCTGGTACGTCTACGCCACAGGATATAATTCGCAGCTCAATCGCGTTTCCCGGCTTTACCTTCCAGTATCTCGTCAAACGGCGCTGACGGCTCAAGCCGTCGCGCACCACGCTGTCCTGAGGTTGCACATGGCTGAACTTCCCGATCACGACGCCGCGCTCACCGAGACCTGTCTCGAAAGCAAAACGATCCACCAAGGCCCGTTTTTGACGCTCAAGTGCGATACCGTGCGCCTGCCGGACGGCAAGAGCGCCACGCGCGAGTACGTCAAGCATCCGGGCGCCGTGATGGTGATCCCGCTGTTCGACGACGGCCGCGTGCTGCTGGAATGCCAGTATCGTTATCCGATCGGCAAGGTGATGTACGAGTATCCGGCCGGCAAGCTCGATCCGAACGAAGACCCGCTCGTCTGCGC
>CAVVZW010000066.1:0-18348 GCA_963752265.1 uncultured Alphaproteobacteria bacterium | reverse complement strand
GGAGAGAGTGGGATTCGAACCCACGGTACGGTTTCCCGCACACACGCTTTCCAAGCGTGCGCCTTAAGCCACTCGGCCATCTCTCCGAAGGGCCTTCTCTTGAAGGCGCGCGCGGACTTTTGCAAGTGACCCCGGCGGCGAACCGGGCTACTTCAACAATATATTGAAATTGCTAGATAATTTTCTACCCTGTACTCGGCTCGGCGCCGTCCTGCCCCTGGGAAAGCCGACATCCGGCAGCTGTATCGTGCGATATGGCGAACGAACGAGGACAACATGACGATCCGCCGCGTAATAAAGGTCCTCATTGCACTGGCGGTTACGGTTACCGCGACCGGCGCGCGGGCCCAGCACTGTCACCGTGAAGGCGCGAACGCGGTCTGCGATGACGGGCTTCGCGGCATCTGGTCGTCCGAGGCGATCATCTGGCCAGATGGCACCCGATCGCGGCTATCGCCTCACCCCAGTGTTATCATCGGCAACAGATCGTCGGTCACGGTGGGCCCCGGCGTCTTCGTCGGTCACGGCAAAGGCATGGTGCCACTCGACGACCCCAGCAAGACACGCTGCGTCACCCTCGATGATGTGCCTTACTGTAATTGATGCATGGTCAGGCGCTGACCGAGCGGAGCGGCCACGAAATCGGCGGCTGAACGATCGGCTTCATCGCCGCCTCGCGTTCAGCCCGCGCGCTCTGCAAGGCTTCGACGAAGCTTGTGAACCATTGCTGGATGGAGCGATGCCGGAGCTTCGCCATCATTGCCTCCCAGCGCATCCGCCGCTCGATCAGCGGCATTGACGATGCCATCGCGATCGTCCGCGCCATGCCGTCGATGTCGTGGGGATTGACCAAAAGTGCCGTGTCCAGCTCGTTGGCCGCACCGGCAAACTTCGACAGCACGAGCACGCCCGGATCAGCCGGGTTCTGGGCGGCGACATATTCCTTCGCCACCAGATTCATCCCGTCATGCAAGGGCGTCACGACACCGATCTGAGCCGTACGATAGAAACCCGCCAGCACGGTTTGGCTGAAACCCTTGTTGAGATAACGAATCGGTGTCCAGTCGACCTCGCCGTGGCGGCCGTTGACGTCGCTGACGAGCTTTGCAAGCTCGCTTTGCAGATTGCCATAGGCTTCGATCGCGCCGCGCGAGGGCGTGGCGATCTGCAATAGCGACACCGTGCGCGCCAACGACGGCTGCGCGGTCCACATCCGGTCGAAGGCGTTGATACGATTGACAAGCCCTTTGGAGTAATCGAGCCGATCGACGCCAATGGCGAGTTTCTCGCCATTGAGGCTGCGGCGCAGCCGCGACACATCGGGATGCGATATGGCCTTTGCGGCCTGACGCGCGAATTTTTCCACGTCGATCCCGATCGGAAAAACCGCTATGCGCGTCACGCCGTGCTTTGACGCGACAACGCCGTCATCGACGACAAGGCCAAGCGTTGAAGAGATATAGCCCGCGAAATTTTCGCAGTCGTCTTCGGTCTGGAACCCGATCAGGTCATAGGCCAGCATGGCCTCCACCAGCTCACGATGATGGGGGACGCCCTCGATAATGTCGCGGGCGGGCCATGGCGTATGCAGGAAAAAGCCGACTGGCTCGGTGACGCCGAGCTCGCGCAATTCGGCACCCAGCGCCAAAAAGTGATAATCCTGTATCCAGAATACCGTTTCGGGCTTGCGAAACCGCATCAGCGCGCGTGCCATGAACGCGTTGACTTCTCGATAGGAGAGATAATCGCCCTGCGACACGCGGATCAAATCCGCGCGCGAATGCAGCGCGGGCCACAACGCCGAATTGGCGAAGCCCTCATAGTATCCGCCGTAATGCGCCGCCGGCAGGTCCAGCATCGCAAGCGCGCCGGCGCCTAGCGCCTCGATTTCAGCAAACGGTTCCTTCTGAACGCCATCGCGAACGCGGCCACTGGAACCTACCCAAATCGCGCCTGATTTCTCGACAATCGGAAGCAATGCGGCTGCGAGGCCGCCCGTGACGGGCTCATTGGCGTTACCGCGTGTGATCCGGTTTGAAACGACGACGAGGCTCACCGGGTTCCCCTCCTGATGGATCGCTCGCGTGTTAACAACCATTCATCAATATGGTTCCGCTTCACTTTTTCAACGAATTGAAACCGAATTCGGGCGATGCAGCGTCGGGAATGCGCGTCTCCGCCGCCAAAATTCGTTCACGTGCGCGGAACTTTTGGTTCAGACGATTATCGCGCCGCCAAGGCTTTGCCATCAATGAGACGCTTCAACCACGCACGGACATCGCTCGGCGTCTCGAACTGGCCCGCGACGCCGCTCGCGTGGCGGCCGACTGAAAAGGCTAATCCGCCAAGATCCGGCATGATGGCAAAAACGGATTTGTCGGTGACATCGTCGCCGATAAAAATCGGACGGCGACCGGAGAACGGCTCGTGGGTCATCAGCTCGCGCACGCCGGTTGCTTTGTCGAAACCCGCTTGTTTGATTTCGCACACGCATTTTCCAGGCAGAACCTCAATCAGCGCATTCGGCAAATCGGCCCGGATCAGCGACACGGCCTCGTAAATCGCTTTCTCGGCATGCGGCGCCAGCCGATAATGCAGCGCTAGCGAGTAACCCTTGTCTTCCAGCAAAATGCCCGGACTGAGCCGCGCGATGGCCGCGAGACGGCTCTTCAACTCCTTGTCCATCGGTGGCGCGTGCGTGGCGACCGCTTCGCTATCGGTCGACAGCCGCATCTCCGCACCGTGGCCTCCGACCGCCGGGAACCGATCTGGTGCGAAAATCAGGTCGATGTCGTTAAGCGAACGTCCGCTGACGAGCGCGAGCGCGCCCTTGGTTCGCTCGCGCAGGGCATGCAGCGTGGCGGCTAACCCAGGTGGCACCCACACCTCGCGCGGTGTCCGCGCAAGATCGAGAAGCGTGCCGTCGATATCAAGCAAGATCGCGCAGCCATCGAGGCACTGCGCCAATTTTCCAGCGATCAGTTCCAGCGAAGCGCCTTCCGCCGGCCATGCCTCTTCCCGCATCGATAACACGCGATTGGCCAGACCTTCGTTCATCTCGTCACTCCACAAAAGCCAGCGGCTGCGCGATTGATTCCAGCGTGCGCCGTTCGGCCGCAACCGCATAGCGCCAGCCGACAGCGGCAGCCACCAGCATCAAGACAGCGCCAAACAGATAGCCCATAAAGACGCTGGTACGCGAGCCGGTATCGATCAGCGCTCCGAACAGGACGGGACCCGCGACGCCGCCAATACCGGTACCTACCGCATAGAACAGGGCGATCGCCAAGGCACGCACTTCCAGCGGAAAATTCTCGCTGACCGTCAGATAGGCAGCGCTCGCCGCCGGAGAAGCAAAGAAGAAAATCACCATCCAGGCGATGGTCTGTGTCGTCGCACTCAACGCGCCGATTGCGAACAGATAGCCCGAGAGCGCAAGCAGAATGCCGGAGACGCCATAGGTGAGCGTGATCATCAGGCGGCGCCCCAGCGTGTCGAACAAACGTCCGAGAACGAGGGGACCCAGGAAATTTCCGGCCGCGAAAGGAAGAATGTACCAGCCGACGCCATCGGCTTGTATCCCGTAAAAATCGGTCAGCACCAGCGCAAAGGTGAAGAAGATCGCGTTGTAGAAGAACGCCTGGGCGACCATCAACACCAAACCGACCAGCGATCGCTCGCGATAAACCCTGAACAATGTGCGCGCGACCTCAGACAGCGGCGTATGATCCCGCATGCGCAGTTTCAGCTTTGGCCACGCCCGCAGCGGCCTGTCCTGGTCATCCACGGGCGATCGATCCTGGGCATGTCCTGTCACCGACCGCTCGATAGTCCGGATGATCGCATCCGCTTGATCCGGATGACCGTGCGTGATCAGCCATCGCGGACTTTCAGGAATCCATATCCGCATCACAAACACGACGAGGCCGAGGCTGGCCCCGGTGAAGTAAGCGAGCCGCCACCCCAGATCGGCGCCGAACCAGTTGGGATCGAGCCACACGATGGCGCTTATTGCGCCGAGCGCCGCACCGATCCAGAAGCTGCCATTGATGATCAGGTCGGTCCATCCGCGATAACGCGCCGGTACCAATTCCTGGATCGTCGAATTGATCGCGGTATATTCACCGCCGATGCCGGCACCGGTCAAAAACCGAAACACGGCGTAGCTTGCGACGCCCCACGACAGCGCCGTGGCGGCGGTAGCAGTGAGATAAACCGCCAACGTGATGAAGAACAACTTCTTGCGGCCGATGCGATCGGTGAGCCAGCCGAAGCCCAACGCGCCGAGCACCGCGCCAGCGAGATAGCAGCTGTTGGCAAGGCCGACCTCGAAATTCGAGAAATGCAGCACCGGGCTCTGCTTCAGCGCGCCCGACAAGGCGCCCGCCAGCGTGACTTCAAGCCCATCGAGCACCCAGGTGATGCCGAGCGCCAGAACGACGCGGGTATGGAAGCCACTCCAGTGCAGCGCATCGAGACGAAAGGGGATGCTGGTCTCGACGACGTCATGATCGATGGCCAGCGCGGACGCGCGTACCATGTCCGAAGCGTCCTGCGACCGCTGCAAGCTCATCAAGCGCTACCAGCCAGATATTGCGGGAAGGCGAGGAATCCTTACCTAAAGCCGGACCGCAGGAGGACCATCAGCCGAATTGATAACGTCGATCGGGGTACCGGAGTTCCATCTCCGCGGGCGGGAATCGGAGGGTTTGCACGCCCGTTTGGGAAGTTCAGCGAAGACCGGCGAAGACGCGGTATCGCGCCGCCGGAGCGTGTCACTCCGCCGGGCTAAGCCGCGCGAATATTCGACATAAAGCGGTTAAGCTCTTCGCGCAGCCGCGCGCTTTCCGTCGAGAGCGAACGCGCCGCTTCCAGAACGTTCGCCGATGCGGAGCCGGTTTCCGCAGCGCCCCGGTTGACCTCCATGATATTCGCGGCGGCCTCGCTTGTCCCCTCCGCAACATTCTGCACGCTGCGGGCGATTTCCTGCGTGGCCGAGCTTTGCTCCTCAACTGCGCTCGCAATCGTCGAAGCGATACTCGATATCTGACCGATCGTTCCGCCGATTTCCTTGATGGCGGCCACCAATTCCTGGGTAGCGCCCTGCATGCCCGTAATGTGGGTCGAAATCTCGTCGGTCGCTTTCGCGGTCTGGCTGGCGAGCGACTTTACTTCGGAGGCGACGACGGCAAAACCGCGGCCGGCATCGCCGGCGCGAGCCGCTTCGATGGTGGCATTGAGCGCCAGAAGGTTGGTCTGTTCCGCGATCGCGGTAATCAGCTTCACGACGTCGCCAATTTCCTGCGCGGCGCGCGACAATTTGCCGATGCGTCCGTCGGTTTGCTGGGCCTGAAGCACGGCGGCTTCCGCGATCCGGTTGGATTCCTGGGCTTGCCTTCCGATTTCGTCGACGGAGGCCGAGAGTTCATCGGTCGCCGCGGCAACCGATTGCATGTTGCTCGAAGCCTGCTCGGATGCACCCGCCGCTTGTCCGGACAAATCCTGGGTGGTCTCGGCCGTGCGCGTCAGGGTTCCCGCGGACGCTTCGAGCTGAACGGCGGACGCCGAAACATTGGCGACGATACTGCCGACATTTGCCTCAAATTCGTCGGCAAATCGGATGAGCTCGCTACGGCGTCCGGCAGCGGAGGCCTTGTTCTGGGCGTCGAGAGCGGCTGCATCGCGCTCGGCCTTTTCAATCGCCTGCACCTTGAATTCTTCCACCGCGGCAGCCATCTCGCCCAGTTCGTCCTTGCGGCCGAGACCCGGCAGCACAACTTCGAAATTTCCGCCCGCCAACTCGCGCATCGCCTTGCACATCGCAATCATCGGCTGCGAGATTTGCCTCCCCAAAAGCAACGCCAGCAACCCGCCCAGCAGGAAGCCGCCGATTGCGAGCATCACGATGAGGTGCTGGGTCTCGCTGATGGTCGCACCGGATTCGGAATCCAGCCGCTCCTGATCCTTGAACAGATCGGCCTTCATCCTGGTCGATATCTTGGAGATCACAGCCGTGGAATCGGCCATCTCGATCGAAAGTTCGTCGAGCTCTTTCGCATTATCGATCAGCTTGGTCAGCGCCTTGCGATATTCCTCGAGCTGATTGGAAGCCTCCTTGACGGCCTGCGCGATCTTCGTTTCGTCGGCCGGAATGGCCTGCAAAGCAGCCTCGACGAACTTCAGACGCGCCATCGCGCTGGCAGCGACGGACTGATCGGAATTGACGATGAAGGTGCTGGCGAGCGCCGCCGCGGTCTGGAACAGCGCCGCTACTTTCTTGGATGCAAGCGTGACCGCCGCCAGCACGGAGTCATCTTCTACCCCGCTCGGCAGATCGTCGAGTTTGTAGCGCAGCAAGTTACCGCTTCGCACCAACTGGTTTTGGCTGACGAGCTCGCTGTCGTGCTTGTTCTTCACGACGTCGGCAAAGATTTTCGTGAACGAATTAAATTCCATACTCAGGCTTGATATATTCTTGGTAGCTTCCTTATTGTTCGTATCCGTATTCTTCATCGACTGGTTGATCGCATCCTTCAGCGTGGCCTCGGCCACGAGCGCGGTCTTGGCATCATCTTCCTTGCCAGTCACCACGTAATACTTGACGAGCAACCGATAGGAGATCAATTCGCGGTCGATATTCTGGGCCAGATCGGACTCGGACACGCTCGAGCGATAAGCGGCGACGCCATCGGAAACACGTCCGAACCCCAGATATGCGAAACCCATGCTGACGGCGGAAATGGCAAGTACAAAGGCAAAGCCGAGGCTGATTTTGCCGCGGAATCGCAAAGTGGGGAGCGACACCGATCGCAGTCCGACACGTTTGAAAAAGCCCACCTCGGACCCCTGCTTCTATTGATATCCCGGCCACCCCGCTAAAGAACGGGCGCCCGGTATCAAAACCTAGAATAGAATGGATAAGAGGTCGTAAACCGGGCGGTGCTGTGCCGCCTGCTGCAACGCAATTGCAAGGCGTTTTCAACCGGATCAACGGTGCCATTGTAGGCAAAGCGGCTAATCTGTTCGCGGGCCCGTTGACGGATCTTGAGGGTTTGGCCGACTATCGCTCGGCCATTTGGAAATGCAAAAATGCCCACCAGCACGCCGGCTCCCCAGACATCAACGAACACGGCCTTATCGAACATGGCCTCGGGCCCGCTGACTGGCTTCCGCATCGTCGAATTCGCCGGCATCGGACCCGGGCCATTCGCCTGCATGATGCTGGCCGACATGGGCGCGGAGGTGATCGCGCTCGATCGGCCCGGGCCTAAGAAGAACCAGAAATCGGCGGCCGGACGTGGACGGAAGGTCGTCGAGATCGACCTCAAGAACAAGGCTGCGCTCGGCCAAGTGCTCGATCTGCTTGAACATGCCGACGCGTTGATCGAAGGCTTTCGGCCGGGCGTGATGGAGCGTCTCGGGCTAGGCCCCGACGTGTTGCTGGCGCGAAATCCGCGGCTGGTCTATGGCCGCATGACCGGATGGGGGCAGGATGGGCCATTGGCCCAGGCCGCCGGCCACGACATCAATTACATCTCGGTCACTGGCGCATTGGCGTCGATCGGGCCGGCCGAAAAACCGGTCCTGCCGCTCAACCTCGTCGGCGATTTCGGCGGCGGCGCACTCTATCTGGTCGTCGGCGTGCTCGCCGCCCTGCTCGAGGCCAGCAAGTCCGGCAAGGGCCAAGTGGTGGATGCCGCGATGTGCGACGGCGCGGCCTCGCTGATGTCGATGTTTTTCGATCTGACGGCTGCCGGCCGCTGGACGGAGGGACGGGAAAACAACCTGCTCGACGGCGGCGCGCATTTCTACGGCGTCTACGAATGCGCCTGCGGCAGTTTCATTTCTATCGGCTCGATCGAGCCGCAGTTTTATGCGCTGCTGCGACAACATGCTGGCCTGTCGGATCAGGCGTTCGAAGCCCAGATGGATCGCAAGGCCTGGCCCTTGCTGAAGCAAAAACTGACGGACGTCTTCAAGACCAAGACTCGCGACGAGTGGTGCGCCATCATGGAAGGCACTGACGTCTGTTTCGCGCCGGTGCTCACGCTCGCCGAAGCCCCGCTACATCCTCATATGGCGGCGCGAAAGACTTTCGTGGAACGCCACGGCGCTACGCAGCCGGCCCCGGCGCCGCGATTCTCGCGGACGCCTTCGACCATTCGCGAGCCGGCACAGGCGGAAATCGCAGACCTTGTCCGCGAGTGGAAGGGTTCTCCCTCTCGATAAGACCGAAGGCGTTTTGAAAAGCGGATTTGTCCGGAATCGAGGGAAATTCGCCATTCGAAAAGTTCGCCCGATTTGCGATGATCCCCTCACTTGCGGAGATACACGATCATGGCACTGCAACTTCGGCCGAACTGCGAATATTGCGACAAGGATCTGCCGCCGCATTCAACGGATGCGCGGATATGCAGCTACGAATGCACATTTTGTGCGGACTGCGTGGCCGAGAAACTCGACAACGTATGCCCGAGTTGCGCGGGCGGATTTGTGCCGCGGCCGATCCGTCCCGCACGGGAATGGCGGCCCGGCATATCGGTCGCCAGGCACCCGCCATCCGACAAACGCGTGCACCTCAAATATACGCTGGAAGACGTCGCGGAGCATTCGAAGCGCGTGCGGGATATTCCTCCGGAAGCGCGGTGAGTTGGTCCGGTAGCTGTCATTCCGGGGCGATGCAAGGCATCGAACCCGGAATGACGAGCCTATATAGCCGGCAGAATCGTTCCTTCCACCTCGCCAAAGCCGACACGATAGCCGTCGCCCTGACACCAGCCGCGCATCGCGAGCGAATCCCCATCCTCGAGAAACGTCCGCGTAATGCCGGGTGCAAGCTCTGCCGGCTCGGTGCCATTCCACGAAATCTCGAGCAGACTGCCGCGTTGATCTTTCTCAGGTCCCGAGATCGTGCCGCTCCCCAGGAGATCGCCAACATTCATCGCACATCCGGACGAAGCGTGGTGCAGCAATTGCTGCAAAGACGACCAGTACATGTATTTGAAATTGGTTCGGCAGATACGCGCATCTTTATTCATCGACGCCGCGCGCAAGCCTACCTCCAGTTCGACGTCGTAATTGTTGAACCGCATCTGCTGCAAGTAAGGCAAAGGCTGCGGATCCTGCTTCGGCCCGGGACGCCGGAATGGCTCCAGCGCCGCTCGAGTCACCACCCACGGGCTGATCGAGGTGGCGAACGCCTTGCCCTGGAAGGGTCCGAGCGGGACATATTCCCATTGCTGAATATCGCGAGCGCTCCAGTCGTTCAGCAGCACAAATCCGAAAATCATCTCCTCCGCGCGCGCCTCGTCGAGCATCTCGCCGATCGGCGAGGATTGTCCGATCACGGCCCCCATCTCGAGCTCGAAATCGAGCCGCTTGGAGGCGCCAAAGCTGGGAAGTTCAACATCAGGCGGTTTCAACTGACCGCGCGGGCGGCGCACCTTGGTGCCCGAAACGACGATCGTTGAAGCCCGGCCGTTGTAGCCAATCGGCATGTGCAGCCAGTTCGGTTGCAAGGCATTGTCCTTGCCGCGAAATATGATTCCGACATTGCTGGCGTGCTCTTTCGAAGCGTAGAAATCCGTATAGCCGGAAACGGTGATCGGCAGATGAAGCCTTACGCGCCTTCATGGGCACCAAAGCGAGCTTGCGCAGTTCGTCATTGTCGCGCAACTCCGGATGGTCTTCCCGCAAGAGCTCGCTGATACGATCACGGGTGCGCTCCCAAACCTTCGGCCCGAGCGACATGAAGGGATTGAGCGAAGGTGACGAGAAGACGCCGAGCGGACCGACGTCCAGCCGGTTATCCTGCTCCAGCTCCCGGAGATCGAGCACAAACTCACCGATCGCGACGCCCACACGTGGGGTCGGCAGAGTCGCAGTCGAAAACACGCCATAGGGCAGATTCTGGATCGGGAAATCCGAATTTGCGTCGACCGGGATGAAGGAGCGGAGCGAAGGATCGTTGGGGTGAGGCATTTAATTCTCCGATCGGAAAACTGTCATGCCGGGGCAAAAGCGCGAAGCGCGTCTTCGCGCCAGATGACCCCGGGCATCCATCCTTTGGGAAGACGATGGATCGCCGGGTCAAGCCCGGCGACGACGAATGGGGCAAATCAAGGCTTGTTCGGATCGAACCGTTTTTCCAGTCCCTTCCAGCAGTCCGCGTAGTCGTCTTGCAGTGTCGACGACTTTGCCGCATACGCCGTGACGCGCTGAGGAAACCGTGTCTCGAACATGAAGGCCATCGTGCCGGTCAGCTTGACCGGCTTGAGTTCGGTGTTACTCGCATGGTCGAACGCTTCACGATCAGGACCATGCGGCAACATCATGTTGTGCAGGCTGATGCCGCCGGGCGTAAAGCCTTGCGGCTTCGCATCATAGACGCCGTAAATGAGTCCCATGAACTCCGACATGATGTTCATGTGGTACCATGGCGGCCGGAAGGTGTTTTCGGCCACCGCCCACCGTTCCGGAAAAATCACGAAGTCGATATTCGCGGTGCCGGTCGTTTCCGACGGCGAGGTCAACACCGTAAAGATCGACGGATCCGGATGGTCGAAACCGATGGCGCCGACCGGCGAAAAGCTGCGAAGATCGTATTTATAGGGCGCGTAATTGCCGTGCCACGCCACCACGTCGATCGGCGAATGGGGCAATTTCGTCACGAACAGTGAGCCGCCCCATTTCACGAACAATTCCGTCGGCGTGTCCTTGTCTTCATAAGCCGCGACAGGCGTGAGGAAATCGCGCGCATTGGCGAGACAGTTGGCGCCGATCGGCCCGCGCTCGGGCAACGTGAAGGCGCCACCGTAGTTTTCGCAGAGATATCCGCGCACAGGGCCGCCGATCAATTCGACGCGGAATTTCACGCCGCGCGGAATCACGGCGATCTCGCCAGGCTCCACGTCAATGCGCCCAAATTCAGTGACAAAACGTAAATTGCCCTGCTGCGGCACGAACAGCATTTCGCCGTCGGCATTGTAGAAGACCTGATCGACCATGGATTTGGTGATGAGGAAAACATGCGCGGCCATGCCGGCTTGCGTGCCGGCGTCTCCGGCGGTCGTCATCGTCTGCACGCCTTGCAAGAACGTCATCTCGGTCTTCGGGATCGGCGCCGGGTCCCAGCGCAACTGGCCGATCGCAATGTCCTGCTCGTGGCACGGCGCGGTGCGCCACAATCCGATATCGACCTTCTCGAAACGGCCGGAATGCCGGACCGAGGGGCGGATTCGATAGAGCCAAGAGCGTTCGTTGCTGCCGCGCGGCGCGGTGAACGGCGAGCCGGACAACTGCTCGGCGTAGAGCCCGTAGGCGCAGCGCTGCGGCGAATTGCGACCGATCGGCAATGCGCCCGGCAGCGCCTCAGTCTCGAAACTGTTGCCGAAGCCGGACATATAGCCCGGCGTGATATTGGCAGAGCCGTGGCTGATGACGTTGGGTGATGTATTGATGTTCATCACGATCCTCCTTGCAAGGAAGCCCACATTTCCCGGTCGCGCTTGTCGGTCCAGATCACGGGATCGTCGATTCCAGAAGCTTCATCGAAGGCGCGTGAGACGTTGAACGGCAGGCAGTGCTCGTAAATGGCAAAGCTCGAAAATTTCGGGTCCATCACCTCGCGCGCGGCCGCCATTGTGTCCTTGAGATTGCGGCCCTTGGCGACAGCCGTTTCCGCCGCGCCATAAAGCGTCGTAACGAAATCGCGCGTCATCGCGATCGCGTCGCGCCCGGTGGCCAACCCCTTGAGCGCATCGCCACGCCCCGGCGCGATCGCTTTTGGGTTGAAGGCGCGGATTTCGTTCAACGTCGCCGGCCATTCCCGCAAATGCGCATCACCGCAATAGCAGGCCGAATGGTATTCGATGAGATCACCGGAGAACATCACTTCCGCATCCGGCACCCAGGCCACGATATCGCCTGAGGTATGCCCGGCGCCGAGCTGCATCAGACGCACCTCACGTTTTCCCAGATAGATCGACATCTCGCCTTCGAAAGTCAGCGTCGGCCAGGTCAGGCCGGGGATGCTTTGCGCATCCTGGAACAGGCGCGGAAAGCGGCCATATTCTGAATCCCAGTCCTGCTGGCCTCGCTCCTCGACCAGACGATAGGTCTCCTGCGAAGCAATGACCGCTTGCGCTTTGTAGGCCGAAGCGCCCAGCACGCGGACGGCGTGATAGTGCGACAGCACGACATATTTGATCGGCTTGTCCGTCACCGTGCGCACGCGCTCGATCACTTTATTCGCCATCGCTGGCGTCGCCTGCGCATCGAACACCAGACAGCCGTCCTCGCCGACGATAACAGCCGAATTGGGATCGCCCTCCGCGGTAAAGGCATAGAGGTCAGTACCGATCTCCGAGAAGGTGACTTTCTTCTCGACCATGTCCGTGGTGGACGCAAAACCTTTGGCCATCGTTTCAATCCTGTTGGTTATTGTTGTTGCTGTTGTTGCTGAACAGTCTCCAGCATCCGCCGTTTCGCCAGAGCGATCGCCTCGCCTAATATTTCGAGGTCACCGATATGATTGGCGAGAATCAGAACCAGTGCGGCGTTAAGATCGGCGCTCGCCTCATCGCTCAGTCCGCGATGGGCCTCGACGATGGCGCGAAAGGCATCGTCCGGTCTTTCAAAGTTCGAGCGGGTTAATAGCGCCATGGAAACCTCAATTATTGCCTGACGCGCGCGCCAGCGCAGCCTCGATTGAACTGCGCGTCGGATGCCGGAAGCGCGCGGCGACATAGCCGTCCGGACGGAGCAGATAGGCACTTCCAGGTCTGGCATCGTAGCGCGCGGCCATGAGTCCCGCGGTGTCGGATAGGCTGCCGTCGCCGATGCGAACAACATCGATGTCTTCAGGCGGGTCAGCCGCCGTGCCGTTTGCAAATTCGATCAGCACAAAATCCCGCCCGCCCGCTACAAACACGTCGGTGAGAAATTTCACCTCGGCGGAGCTGCTTGTGATTGGCGCATCAGGCATTGACGCCCCAGGTCGAGGGCCGCCGCGCCACGCCTCGCCGTCTGATGTCGATAGCGGCGTTTCGTAAATCGACGGCACCGACAACCGGCCGCCATTGACCATACGCTTGCCGAATTCCGTTTCCTTGGCCAGCGACAGCACGGCCTTGCGCAACCGCGCCTCCTGGCGCGTGGCAGGCGCCATGAAATCGGTCGAACGGGTGGATTCGCGGATATTTTCGTCAGCCGCTTGGCTGCGTTCGATGTGATAGCTCTCCAGCAGGGTTTCCGGCGAGGCCTTGCGCAGCACGCGTTCGAGCTTCCAGGCCAGATTCTCTGCATCCTCCAGACCGGAATTCGCGCCCCGCGCGCCGAACGGCGACACCTGATGGGCGGCATCGCCCGCAAACATCACGCGGCCGTGGAGGAAGCGCGCCATACGCCGGCACTGGAATTTGTAAAGCGAGATCCATTCGAAATCGAACTGGTCGTGGCCGAGCATGCGCGCGATCCGCGGCCGCACATTCTCCGGCCGCTTTTCGACAGCGGGATCGGCGTCGCGATCCAATTGAAGATCGATCCGCCAGATATCATCGGGCTGCTTGTGCAACAACGCCGAACGTCCGGCATGAAACGGCGGGTCGAACCAGAACCAGCGCTCGGTCGGAAACTCGGCCGTCATTCTGACATCGGCAATCAGGAACTGATCCTCGAACACCTGCCCGGCAAATTCGGCGCCGACCATTTGCCGCAGCGTCGAGCGCGCACCATCACAGGCGACAACATAACTCGCACCGATCCGATAGGGTCCGTCAGGCGTATCGACGGAAAGGATGACATGATCGTTGCGCTGTTCCAGCCCAATCACTCTGTTGCGCCAACGCAAGGAGATACCGGGCAATTCCCGCACGCGATCGACCAGATAGGCTTCGGCGTAAAATTGCTGAAGATTGATGAAAGCCGGCCGCTTGTGTCCCTCCTCCGGCAGCAGATCGAACTGATAAAGCAACGAGGCGCCGTGGAAAATTTTCCCGACCTTCCACACCACGCCCTTGTCGACCATGCGCTGGCCGACGCCGAGCCGGTCCCAGAATTCGAGCGAGCGTTTCGAAAAACAGATCGCGCGCGAGCCTTCGCCGATGCGATCGGCGTCGTCGAGCAGCACGACCGGTTGCCCGCGCTGGGCAAGATCGATGGCAAGCGACAATCCAACCGGCCCCGCACCAACCACCACGACCGGATGCGCCGCTATTTCGGCGCCACGACCGTCCTGATCGGCGTGGCGGTGGTAACCGAACCGGGTTTTGGCCTGGATATCCGCCTGAATACCGCCCTGTGCCATCTGAAGGCTCTGGCCAGAAGTAACCGGCCCTGTTAAATTAGTTTCAGTTGCAACTATTTTAGACCTGCCGCGAAGCCGGTGCAACCCGCAATCGGAGCCCTTTTGGCAAAGACCGCCCTCGATTTGTTCCGCTTCGTGCCGTTCCGCCTCAACCGCCTCGCGGCGGAGGTCAGCGACGCCTTGTCTGTCGAATACCGGGAGCGCTATGGCCTGGACATTCCGGAATGGCGGGTACTGGCGACGCTCGGCTTCGGCGAAGGCGCCTGCTCCGCCCAATATATTTCTCAATGCACCCGCACGCATAAATCGACCATCAGCCGGGCCGTGACGACGTTGATGCGCCGGAAGATCATTGAGCGCGTCGCCAATAAAAGCGACCGACGCGAATTTGCCCTTCAGCTCACGTCCAGAGGCCGCGCGCTCTACGAGGAATTGATTCCGCGGCTACTCCGCAAGGAGAAGCAAATTCTCTCCTGCCTGTCCGCGCGGGAGCGCAAGGATTTCGCGGCCGCGCTGGGCAAGATCGAGCGCAGCCTCTCTCTCATACAAACGAACGAACAGGCGGGGGCGAAGCAGGCCTATTGATCGATCGCCCCGGCCGCACTTTCTATTTAACGAAAGAACGCGACGGCGTCTGATGCAGCGCGAAGGCGTCAACTTTGTCGCTAGCGCGCGGGTAGAGTTCGGCAACCAGCGGGTCGTGACCGGGAATGACGCGATCGGGATGACCGGCGAGGCGTTCAACGGTTTCCCAGCCCGCGCACATATCGCCGATATTGTAGACAATCGGAAACGGGCTGCGGCGATGAATGTTGCCGTAAAAATGCGCCGCGTCTGACGCCAGCACGACCGGGCCGCGCGCCGTCGCAACCCGCACCACCTGCAATCCGTCAGAATGGCCGCCGACATGATGCACCGTGACGCCGGGAGCAACGCTGCCCTCACCGGAATGGAAGGTCACGCGCTCGCCGTAGACATGCCGCACCATCAACGTCACATGCTCGATCGAAAACGGATGCCGCAAATGGCCGAAGCACATGCAGCGTCCGGTGGCGTAGCTCATCTCGCGGTCCTGAACGTGAAACCGGGCGTTCGGGAAAAGATCGAGATTCCCGGCGTGGTCGTAATGCAGGTGAGTGACGATAACATCGCCGATCGCCTCAGGGCGAACCCCAAAGCGCGTCAACGCCTCCGCCGGGTTGAGCGTGAGCTTGCGGCTTCGCAAATTGGCCTCTTCCGCATTGAAGCCGGTATCAACGAGGATTTTGCGCCCCTCCCCCTGGATCAGCCACACGAAATAATCGAGGTCGGACGCCGCGGTCTCGTGCGGGTCGGGCGAGATGTAATTCATGTGAGGGGTGCGCGGCGACATCGTCGCATAACGGAGCGCATGGATTTCGTAGGTCGGTTCCATCGGTTCAGCTTCTTTTTCGTTGCGGCCGGCCGCAGCAAGCCACCGCCTTGTCAAAAGGTCAAACCCCCCAATGCCCGCGGCCTTTTCGAGCACGACTGGTGGCCGAAGCCACCGAGCCGGATCGGCCGCAGTGCCCGCGATCGCGCGTGGACCGGTGCGCGGCTATTTGTCGGCGCGGGAGACGGTCGATTCCGCTTGAGAGCGCGGTTTGATCATGCAATTTTCGTGGGCTAAGGTCCGCTTCGCGCGAGCCTTCGCACGGCCCCTTACTGATTGAACCGACAAAGAAATCGGCTGGACCAAATCATAATGAGTATCCGCCTTCCATTGCTGGCCTTGTTGGTATTTTCGCTCACACCGATTTTCCATTCGGCCGCCGCGGCCGCGGACCGGTTTGCGCTTGTGATCGGCAATGCGAAATATCCCGACGCGGATGCACCGCTGAAAGAGCCAATCAATGATGCGCGCGGCATCGCCGACGAACTCAAGCGTGACGGCTTCACCGTCGAGATCGGCGAGAATCTGACCGGCGACGGCATGCGCAAGGCGTTTGAGCGGCTGTACGGCCATATCAAGCCGGGCAGCGTCGCGCTGATCTTCTTCAGCGGTTACGGCATCCAGTCCAACCGCCAAAGCTTCATGATTCCCGTCGATGCCCAGATATGGACCGAGGCAGATGTCCGGCGCGACGGCTTCAGCCTCGAGACGGTACTGGGTGAAGTCAATAACCGGGGTGCCGGCGTCAAGATCGCGCTCATCGATGCTTCCCGGCGTAATCCATACGAACGCCGCTTCCGCAGCTTCTCGGCCGGCCTTGCACCGGTCATTGCGCCCAATGGCACGCTGGCGATGTATTCCGCAGCGCTCAGCTCGGTGATGTCCGACAATGGCGGTGACCACAGCCTGTTTGTTCAGGAGTTGCTCAAGGAAATTCACGTTCCCGACCTGATGGCCGAGGAGACGCTCAATCGCACCCGCATCGGCGTGACCCGCGCCTCGCGCAGTGAGCAGGTGCCCTGGATTTCGTCCTCGCTAGCGGAAGATTTCTCGTTCATTCCGGGCGCGCGGCCGCCGGCGTCCCCTCCTCCACAACCGCCGGCTGCCCAGACCCCACCGCAACCGCCGGCGCCGGCAAAGGCCGAGACGCCGGTGCCGCCACCGCCAGAGAAGCCCAAGGTCGCTGACCTCTCAAATAACGATCCCCCGCCGCCCTCGCTGGCTGACGATCCGACCATCAAGAGCCTCACTCTCAAGCTCGCGGAAAATCCCGACGATGCCGGCTCCCTGTATCGGCGCGGACAAGTTTATGCCATAGCGAAGGAGACGACCATGTTCTTCGGAAGCCAAGAGCGGTCCCGAGGCAGGCGACGCGGTGTGGTGTTGATTTTGATCCTCGGCATGCTGGCCTGATGGCGCTGATCGGCGTCACCTTCGCCACGTTCGCCGGCCAGTCGCTGATCAACAACCGCAACTTCTCGCAATCGGTCAACTTCCCCACATCCGAGCAATTCGATGGACTACGCCCTGGCGCAGCTCATCAACGACACGAACAACCCGCTCTCGGCGATCCGCGGGCACAGCCTGCTTCGCGACATGTACGGCAACGACTCGCTGATGACCGGCAACACCGGCTCATTCAACGGCCTGCTCACCGGCAGCTCCCCACCGGCGGTCCGCTCTCTGATCCAAAACGTCCGCTACTGGGCGCCCTGGCAAAACCCGCCCCCCAACGACCTGACCGGCCATATCCAGGTCCAGACGAACATCCCGGCGATCTCCGCCCGTGCTGCCCACGGCCGCTGTATGGCGCCGACTTCACGCGCTGGATTCTCCGCATCCGCAGCGTGCCGCTCTCCACCACTCCGTTCACGACATCCGTCATCACGACGTACGAAGTTCTCGACGACGACCCGGGCACGAGCCAGTTCGCCGCCGGCTTCCACACCCTGACGCTGTCGCCGGTCGAGGCGGTGCATGGAAACTCCAACGGCGGCATCCTTGGCAGCTTCGTCGGCGACACGACCCAGACCGGGCCTTTGACACGGATCCTCAACAACCCGAACCTCACGGGGGGCCCGGGCCATCGTCGTGACAGCCACCTTCACCCGCCATGGTGACCGCCTCCAGTACCGCGGGCACGATCACCGGCTCGCAGTTCACCTCGACGGCCGCTACATGCGGGCCTTCAACGGACCTGGCTGGACGGGTGCCAACGCCGCCGGTCTCGCCAGCGGCCGGGGCTCCGTGGAACACCGCGGCGTACGGCAATTTCCGCACCAATGGCTCGCTGCTCGGCTATGGCTCCGTTCCTACCGCCGCGAACATCAACCTGCCATTCGGCGACCCCAACGCCGTCGGCATGGACGAAGATTACGACGCCTGCGACCTCGAGAACGCGCGCCCCGATCACCGGCAGGAAGTCGGGAAACGATGGCCGCGCCCCGAGCCAGGGCTGCGGTTCAACCCCCTCGCCTAACGGAAACAGCGTTCGCGCCGCCGGCAGCAGGCGGTCCAGTTCTGCACGGGCGTTGGGCGCGCGTCGCGGGCGGCGAATTCGACGCCGGTGGTGATGCGGATGCCCTGTTCATCGGAGCCATCACGTAGCCGTTGTCGGCGTCGAGCACCGGAC
>CAVVZW010000065.1:0-10250 GCA_963752265.1 uncultured Alphaproteobacteria bacterium | reverse complement strand
GGGAATCATGGCCGTCAATGTCTGGGCCCGCTTTCGCACGCTCGGCAAGTGAGGGGACACATCACATGTGGCTAGTGCTCGTTAAATGGCTGGCCGGCTTTGTCACAGGCCCGGTGTTCGACGATCTCCTGAAAGGGTATCAGGCCAAACTTGCCGCCGGCAACACCGCGGAAAGCATCGCTGCCGATCTCGCCGCCAAGGAATTGGCGGTGCAGCAACGCGAACTGGAATTGCAGGCGCAGTTGCGGATCGCGGAGATTGGCCATCCCTTCGAGCCCGATCGCTTGATCGGTTACTGTGTCGCGATCTATTTTGCAAAACTCCTGATATTCGACAAGGTGCTGGGTCTCGGTACGACCGATGGGCTTGCGGGCTTCGCTGCGACGACGGCCAACCTTGTCGTTGCGTCCTACTTCGCCAAACGCGGTTTCGAGAATGTCGCAAGGATTATCAAACGATGATCCCCGATCATCAGGCGACGCGGTGCCGGCATGGCTGACGTCAATGAAGAGACCATTCGCGCCGTGGTGGCGGAAACCCTTTGCGAGCAGCAACGGATTCATCACGGCGATATCGATGCCGTGGTCGATCGCGCCATCACCACGGTGCTGGCTTCTTTCGGCATTGAGGAAGACGACCGGCGCGAATTGAGGTCGGATTTTCAGCATTTGCGAAGGTGGCGCAAAAGCGTCGAGCAGGCCCAGGGGTTCACTTTCAAGGCCGTTATCAGCATCATCGTGGCAGGCTTCCTTGGCGCGGTGTGGCTCGGCCTCAAGGCAACGCTCGGCAAATGACCCCTTTGGCATGGTTGCTCGTGTCGCTGCTCGCATCGTCACCGGCGGAGGCCGTTCCATGCTGGGTCCTGAAGAGCGCCGTCGCGCAATATGGCGAGGCGGTAGCCGAAGCCTGGGCGCACGCCAGGGGCTTCTCGCCTAAGGATATCGAGCGAGCCCGCCGGTGCCTCAAAACGTGATGGCCCTATACCGGATTCGCGAGGTCGACGGACGCGACGACGAAATCGCCGAGATATTGACCGAGTTGCATCGTCTGACCTTCTTCAGTGGTGCGTCCGTTCCATCGTTTGATGGCGGCCATTGGTGGCTGGCTTATCGTGGTATAGCAGCGGTTGCCTTCGCCGGTGTCGTGCCGTCAACGCATGTCCGCAACGCCGGATATTTCTGCCGGGTCGGTGTCTTGCAGCAGCATTGGGGCCATCGTCTTCAGTTGCGTCTGATGCGCACGATGGAGGCGCGGGCGCGGCGCAACGGCTGGAATTGCGTGGTCTCGGATACGACCGGTAACGTCGTTTCCGCCAACAACTTCATCGCCGCCGGCTACCGGATGTATTCGCCGGCCTCACCATGGGCGTTCCCGGATACGCTTTACTGGCACAAGAAGTTCGCTCCCGTCCCTCCTGCTCATAGCACCCATTCGAAAAGACGATAGCGGCCGAGTTGCAAGGCTCGCTCCTCTTGGAAGGAGGGCAAAGGCCCGTGTACAGTCTCTCGCAAATATCCCGGCTGACAATCAGCCGGTGACAGACCAGAGGGAAGGAACGGGCCGATCATGACTGCGAGACCGAAACTGCCGGGCCGGCTGCCGCGAGAGAAGGGGGCGCCGACCGCTCTTGACGGTCTTCTGGTCGTCGATTTCACCCGGGTCGTCGCCGGCCCTGCCTGCACGCAGACGCTGGCGGATTTCGGCGCCAATGTCATCAAGATCGAAAATCCGGAAGGCGGCGACGATACGCGGCACTATGAGCATGCGGACCTCGCCGGCGAAAGCGCGGCCTTTGTCAGTCTCAATCGCAACAAGCGCGGCATTGTGCTCGATCTCACCAAGCCCGAAGCCTGCGTGGTGGCGCTTGAACTGATCGCGCGGGCCGATGTGGTGGTGGAGAATTTTTCCTCTAGCGTGATGAAGAAATATGGCCTCGACTATGCGTCGGTGGTGCCTCGCAATCCGCGGCTGGTCTATTGCTCGATCTCCGCCTATGGCCGCAAGGGTCCGTTCGCATCACGCCCTGGATTCGATCCGATCACCCAGGCCGAAAGCGGCTTCATGTCGCTCAACGGCTTTCCGGATGGGCCTCCGGTGCGCACCGGGCCGCCCGCGGTCGACATGCTCACGGGCATGACCGCCTGCAATGCGATCCTGCTCGCGTTGCTAGCCCGTGACAAGCTCGGCCGCGGCCAGCATGTTGAAGTGGCGCTGTTCGACATGGCGCTCGCCATGACGCAGTTCTACGGCATGGCCTACCTGATGAGCGGCGTGAACCCGAGCCGCCAGGGTAATTCGCCTAACGGCTCGCCTTCTGTTGGCGTGTACAACGGCTCCGATGCGCCGTTCTATATCGCGTGCGCCAATGATCGTCTCTATCGCCGCCTGGTGGTCGACGTGTTAAACCGTCCCGATCTCGTCAGTGGCGAATTCGGCGACCGCCGTTCGCGTACGGCGAATAAAGAGAAGCTGCGCGCCATCCTCACCAGCCTTTTCGCACAAGACACCCGTGAAAACTGGGTGACGAAGATGAAGACGGCGAATATCCCCGTCGGTTACCTGCGCACCGTCGAGGAGGCCTTCAATTCACCCGAGACGCGCGAACGCCATCGCGTCAGCGAGATTCCGCATCCCAAGGCGGGCACCGTTCCGAATATCGAAACCGCGCTCAATCTCTCGCTGACGCCCGTCATTGATCCCGTTGCCGCACCCTTGCTCGGCCAGCACACCCGGGAAGTGCTGCGTGACACGCTCGGCTATGATGAGGCGCGGATTGCCGCGTTGGCGGAAGCTGGCGTTTTCGGGAAGGTATTGGCCGCGGCCGGCTGATATCCGAATAGCCGCATCCGCAATGCGGCAAGACATTTCAGAAAGAACAATATGCCCGGTGGCCGTTTGGCCGCCGGGCTTTTTTGCGTTTTGGGAACTGTCTTTGAAATTTGACTTGCTTTCGCGGATCGCCCGGATGTGTATTTTGGCCTTCGCCACGGCGATATCATAACGTGGACCCCGCGCGACGATCTCGTCGCCTGATGTGTTCCGAGCCCCCAAGGAGTTGTTCCCATGACGCATGCCATCCGCTTTCACAAGACCGGCGGCCCCGAAGTTCTTGTCTGGGAGGAGGTCAACGTCGGCAAACCCAGCGCAGGGGAAGCCCGTATCCGCCACACAGCCGTGGGGCTCAACTTCGTCGACATCTATAACCGCTCCGGCGTGTATCCGCCGCAGCAACTGCCGAGCGGCCTTGGCGGCGAGGGTGCGGGTGTCGTCGAGGAAGTAGGCCCCGGCGTCACCGACCTGAAGCCGGGTGATCGCGTCGCTTATGGCGCAGCTCCCCTTGGCTCTTATGCCGAGGCGCGGCTCATTCCGGCCGAGCGGCTGATCAAACTGCCAGATAGCATCGACGACAAGACAGCGGCTGCGATGATGCTTAAAGGCCTCACCACGCAATATCTCATCCGCCAGACCTATCATGTCAAATCCGGTGATACGATTCTGCTGCATGCCGCAGCGGGCGGCGTCGGCCTGATCCTGTCGCAATGGGCCAAGCATCTCGGCGCCACCGTGATCGGCACCGTCGGCAGCGACGAGAAAGCCGCGCTTGCGAAAGCGCACGGCTGCGCGCACACCATCGTCTATTCACGCGAGGATTTTGTGAAACGCGTTGATGAAATCACCGGCGGCAAGAAAGTTCCGGTGGTTTACGATTTCGTCGGCAAGGACACGTTCCTGAAGTCGCTGGATTGTCTCGCGCCGCTTGGCGTCGCAGCTCTGTTCGGCCAATCCTCCGGTGGCGTCGAGCCGCTTAACCTTGGTCTGTTGGCTCAGAAAGGCTCGCTCTACGTTACTCGTCCGACGCTGAATACGTACGCCGCCAAGACCGAGAATCTTCGCGCCATGGCGAAAGAACTGTTCGAAGTCGTGGCTTCCGGCGCCGTGAAGATCAATGTCAACCAGACCTATCCGTTAAAGGATGCCGCGAAAGCGCATGCCGATCTGGCCGCGCGCAAAACCACGGGTTCGACCGTCTTCCTGGTGTGACGCGCGATGGCCCGCGTTGTCATCCCTCTGCCGGCGCGCGACTTCGACCCGAGCGAAGCCGCCGTGAGCTGGCAGGTGCTGACGAACGCGGGCCACACCGTTGTCTTTGCGACGCCGGACGGCCGTCCGGCTGCCGCCGACGATATGATGTTGACCGGGGAAGGCCTCGATTTCTGGGGTGGGATTCCATTGCTTCGGAGTTTGCCGCTGATCGGGCTTTTGATGCGGGCCAACCGCGACGCCCGCCATGCCTATGCGGCGATGATTGCTGATCTCGATTATTCGAAACCGTTACGTTGGGACGCGATCGATCCCGCCGCCTTCGACGCGTTGCTGCTGCCGGGCGGTCATCGTGCGCGCGGAATGCGCGATTATCTCGAAGATAAAACGCTCCAGGGTCACGTGGCGGATTTCTTTGAGGCGCAAAAACCGGTCGCCGCGATCTGCCATGGCGTCCTGTTGGCCGCGCGCAGCACCTCGAAACGAACCGGCCGCTCAGTGCTTCACGGCTACAGAACGACGGCGCTGACCTGGGCGCTGGAAAACAGTGCGTGGAAACTCGCCCGCATCACGCGGTTCTGGGATCCGAACTACTATCGCACCTATCTCGAACAGGCCGGCGAACCCGACGGCTATATGTCGGTGCAGCAGAAGGTGACGCGCGCGCTGGAGAGGCCCGCGGATTTTCTCGATGTCCCCCGCACGGATAAAGAATACCGCCGAAAGACCTCCGGCTTGCAGCGCGACTCCATGGACGACGCGCGGCCGGCCTTCGTGGTGCAGGACCGCAACTATGTTTCGGCGAGGTGGCCGGGGGACGTCCACACCTTTGCGAAGGCCTTTGCCGGCCTGCTGAAATAATGAGCCCAAATAATAGGCCCATGCAGGCCGAGCTGCCATCCCTTAAGACCTAGCCGAACAGGATGTTGTTGTGCTTTGATGCAGCCAAGGCCAGGACCCAAAGAGGCCCTCACATCAAGCCGTGCCAAAACGGCGGACGACGGTGCAAGTCCGTGGCCATAAGGGAGACGAACCTTGGAAACACGAGGTCCAGAGGGATTCGGCAGGACCATGCTGGCCAAGATATGGGACCAGCATGTCATCGCCCGCATCAGCGATGATACAGACCTTCTCCACATCGATCGTCATCTGCTGCACGACCTCGGCGGCTCGCGCGGCCTGCTCGATCTCAAGAGCCGCAATCTCCAGGTTCATAATCCCGAACTGACCTTCGCCACGCCCGACCACGCGATTTCGACCGCTCACGGCCGGGCGGGCACCAGCAAGACCGGATGGGAGCTGCTGGAGGGCTTGCGCGCCGAGACTTCGGCGAGCGGGATCACCATGTTCGACGTCGATCAGCCGGGCCAGGGCATCGTTCATGTCATCGGCCCCGAGCTTGGCTTGAGTTTGCCGGGCTGCCTGATCGTCTGCGGTGACAGCCACACCTGCACCCATGGCGGGCTCGGGGCGCTCGCATTCGGCATCGGTTCCAGCGAACTGACGCATGTGCTTGCCACGCAAGCGCTGATTCAACGCCGCCCGAAAACCATGCGCGTCAAGTTCGAAGGCCGGATGTCGGCCGGCGTTACGCCCAAGGACCTGATCCTCGCGCTGATCGGTCACGTCGGCGCTGCCGGCGGCACCGGTTATGCGGTCGAGTATGCCGGCAGCGCGATCCGCGAGATGGGAATCGAAGGCCGGCTCACCATCTGCAATCTTTCGATCGAACTCGGTGCCAAGATGGGCATGGTCGCGCCGGACGAGAAGACATTCGAATTCGTCCGTGGCCGGCGCTATGCGCCGCAGGGCGCGATGTGGGAGCGCGCCGTCGCGGCGTGGCGCCAACTGCCGAGCGACGCGAACGCGGTGTTTGACCGCGAAGTAACCATCGATGTCGCCAAGATCATCCCGCAGATCACCTGGGGCATCAGCCCCGAACATGTCATCGGCGTTGACGGTCACGTTCCGAGTTCCTGCCGAAATCAGCGATCCCGCGCGCCGCGCCGCGATCGAAACCGCGATCGATTACATGGGCCTCAAACCCGGCGCGCCGATCATGGGCACACCCGTCGATTGGGTTTTTATCGGCTCCTGCACCAACAGCCGCTTGAGCGATTTGCGCGCGGCGGCCGCCATTGCCCGTGGCCGCAAAGTCGCGCCCGGCGTGCGCGCCTGGGTGGTGCCGGGTTCGGAAACGATCAAGCGGGAGGCCGTCGCCGAAGGGCTGGACAAGCTCTTCATGGAGGCCGGCTTCGAATGGCGCGAGCCGGGCTGCTCGATGTGCCTTGCCGCGAATGGCGAGGTGGTAGCGCCGGGTCAGCGTTCGGTCTCGACCTCCAACCGCAATTTCATCGGCCGGCAAGGGCCGCGCGCCCGCACCCATCTGGCAAGTCCCGCGATGGCGGCGGCCGCGGCAATCTCTGGTGCGATCGCCGATGTGCGGATCTTGGAGCGGTAGATTTGGAGCGATAAATGCCGAAGCCTTTCACCAAGCTGAGCGCGATCGCGGCTCCCATCATGCGCGGCAATGTCGATACCGACGTGATCATTCGCATCGAACGTCTGGTCGGTAACTCCATTCGCGGTACGCTCGGAAAATGGGCGTTCGGCTCGCTGCGTTATCTGCCGGACGGATCCGAAAATCCCGATTTCATTCTGAACCGCGAGCCATACCGGCAGGCGGAGGTCTTGATTACCGGCCCGAACTTCGGCTGCGGATCGTCGCGTGAAGGCGCGGTGTGGTCGCTTCAGGAAATGGGCATCCGCGCCATCATCGGATCAGGCTTCGGCGATATCTTCTTCGCCAACTGCTTCCAGAACGGTATTTTGCCGATCATGGTCGACAAGGAAATTGTCGACGGGCTCGCCATGGAAGTCGAGCACAGCCAGGGCGCGGGGCGCGTCGGCATCGATCTGGAAGAGCAGACAATCACGTCGCCGTCCGGAAAGGTACATCGTTTCGAAATCGATCCGCGCCGTCGCGCGGGCCTTCTGAAAGGCCTCGATGAAATCGCGCTGACGCTGCAACGCGACGCGGAAATCTACGCGTTTCAGGCAGCCGACCGCGAAGCGCGGCCCTGGATTCATTTTGCGAGGAATCACGCATGAATGCGTCGTCGAACATGATGAAGATTGCGGTTGTCGGTGGCGAAGGCATCGGCCCCGAGGTGACCGCACAGTCCCGGCGCATTCTCGACTGGTTCGCGGCCAAGCGTAACGTGCCGATGGTGCTGCGGGAGGCGGAGTACGGTCTCATTCCTTATCTCAAGACGGGTAAGGTGCTGCCCGACGATACCGCCGAGGCGATGGAGGAGGCCGACGCGATCCTGTGGGGCGCGACCGGCGGCCCTGAGACCAAGGAAGTGCCCGCGGAAGCGCGCAAGGCGGGCGGACTGCTGTCGCTGCGCAGCAAATACGACCTCTATGCCAATCTGCGTCCCATCCGCGCCAATCCGGCGCTGTCCGAATCGTCGCCGCTGAAAGCGCGCGTACTGAAGGACGTTGATTTCGTCATCATCCGCGAACTCACCAGCGGCATCTATTTCGGTGAGCCGCGTGGCATCGAAAAGCTCGCCGACGGCCAGCGTCGCGGTTTCAACACCGAGCAATACACCACAAGCCAGGTGCGGCGCGTGGCGCGCTCGGCCTTTGAGCTCGCGCGTACCCGTCGGGGTAAGGTCTGTTCGGTTGACAAGGCCAATGTGCTCGAAACGAGCGTGCTGTGGCGCGAGGAAGTCACGGAGTTGCATACGCAAGAATTCTCTGACGTCGAACTCAGCCACATGTATGTCGACAACGCCGCGATGCAGATCGTGCGCGATCCCGCACAGTTCGACGTGATGGTGACCGGCAATATCTTCGGCGATATCCTGTCCGATTGCGCGGCGATGGCGTCGGGTTCGCTCGGCATGCTGCCGTCGGCTTCGCTCGGCCCGGTCGACCGCTACGGCCGCCGCAAAGCGCTCTATGAGCCGGTGCACGGCAGCGCGCCCGACATCGCCGGACGCGGCATCGCCAACCCGCTCGGCTCGATCCAGAGCGTCATCATGATGCTGCGCATGACGCTCGACCGGCCTGACGATGCGGATCTTTTGGAGAAGGCTGTCGATATGGCGCTCGCGAACGGTGCACGAACCGCCGACATTGCCGAGCCGGGCGTCAGGAAGCTTTCAACCAATGAGATGGGCGACGCGGTGTTGGCAGCGCTCGACAAGGTCGCAAGCGGCGTGAAGGAGACGGCGTGATGGCGGCCTTCGTCACCCGCCGCTCGGCGCTGACCGTGATCGCCGGTGGCGCGAGCTTCGCCGCAGGCTCGGCACGGGCCGAAGGGGCGAGCGGCCGCGCCATCTATCCCGTCGCCGTGCCGATCTATCAGTCCCAATTTGTCGCTGACCGCGCCGGCTACTTCAAGGACGCGGGCCTCGACTGCAAGCTCATTCAGGGTGGCAGTGGCGTCAAGACGCGGGAGATCATCGCCTCCTCACAAGGCGATGTCGGCATTGGCGACGTCACCCACCCGATGCAGCTCGCCAATCACGGCCGCGCCGGGCGCATCCTGATGCCGACCGATACCCGCTCGAGTTCGGCGATGTTCATCATTCGCAAAGACCTCTGGGACCAGGGCATCACCACCTTGGAGAAGCTGGCCGAATGGAAGCGGCCCGATGGCCGCAAGCCGATCGTCTCGGTGTCCTCGCTCGGCGGCACCAACCACGTCTGGTCGTCTTATTATATGGAGACGATGGGGCTCGCGGAGAAAGTGACCTGGATCGGAACCGGCAATGTGGACACCATGCTGGGCACCTTGAAGAGCAAGCAGGCCGACGTGCTTGTGAGTTCGCTCTCGTTGCTCGACGAGTTGCAGGAGCAAGGCTGGGGCACGCTTCTTTTCGATGGAACGGACGAGGCGATCTGGAACAAGTATATCGGCGGCAAGGTGCCGGTGACCTGCCATTTCACGGTGCAATCCACGATCGACAAGGACCCGCCGAAGATGCAGGCCTATGCCACCGCGTTATGGCGTGCGGTGCAGTGGATCAACAAGCATTCGTCCGACGAAGTCTATGACGCGATCGAGCCCTATGTCGGCAGCACGTCGCGCAAGGCCAACATTCTCGAGATCACGGCCTTGAAGAAGGTCGCGGATTATGACGGCCTCATCGAGGCGGCGAGCTTCGCGCGTGGTGAGAAAGTCTGGTTCCGCGAGATGACCGGCATCAAACCGCTCGCCATGACCGAGGTCGTCAATGCTGAATTCGTGAACGCGGCGAGGAAGGCGTATCCGGGTTAGGGACGCCATTCGCTGAAAACCGGAACGCCTGAGATCTAAGCGACGGGGAAACAAGAGACGCCATGCCGCTTGATCGATCGCAGGATGTGAGCCGGATCGACGTCAGGGATTTGAACAAGACGTTTCAGCTCGCGGGCACAGCTATCGAAGCGGTGCGCGGCGTATCGTTCAGCGTCCGGCGCGGCGAGTTCGTAGCGCTTCTCGGGCCGTCCGGCTCCGGCAAGAGCACGGTCCTCAACATGATCGCGACCCTGATCAGGCCCTCGAGCGGACAGATCTTGATCGACGGCAAGCCGATCGTGCCGGGCAGGGCGACGCCTGATGTCGGTTATGTCTTCCAACGCGATACGTTGTTTCCATGGCGTACGGTCGCCGATAATGTCGGTTATGGCTTGCAGCTCGCAGGGACGAGCGAGGCGGAGCGACGGGAGCGCGTCGCCGCCTGCGTCGCTCAGGCGGGTCTGAAAGGTTTTGAGGACGCCTATCCGTCAGCGTTGTCCGGCGGCATGCGCCAGCGTGCCGCGTTGATGCGAACGCTGGTGGTCGAGCCGCAGATTCTCCTGATGGACGAGCCGTTCGGCGCGCTCGATACCCATACCAAGATCGACATGCACGAGGTCTTGCTGCGGATCTGGGAGCGCGAGCAGCAGACGGTGCTGTTCGTCACCCATGACCTCGGCGAGGCGCTGACGCTCGCCGACCGCATCATTCTTTTCTCGGCGCGGCCAGGCCGAATCAAGGACATGTTCGAAGTCGATTTTCCGCGGCCGCGGGATGCCGTGAAGGTGAGGGAGACGCCACGCTACGCCGAATTGTTTCAGCACATCTGGCACTCGCTCGGCGAGGAATTCGTCAAGGGGCGCGAGCGATGAAAGCGGAAGACCGCTCGCTCAGTCCGCTGGCGTGGCAGGCGTTG
>CAVVZW010000064.1:0-22670 GCA_963752265.1 uncultured Alphaproteobacteria bacterium | reverse complement strand
CTACCCCGGCTGGTGGGAAGGCGGCCCGATGCTGCTGGCGATGATCAATCTCGACAAATGGAATGCGTTGCCGAAATACTATCAGAACATCCTCGAGCAGGCCGGTCATCTCGCCAATAACTGGATGATGGCGAAGTACGATACGGTGAACCCGACCGGGCTCAGGAAGCTGCTTGCAGGCGGGGCCAAGCTGCATGCGTTTTCGCCGGCGATCATGGAAGCAAGTTTCAATGCGGCGAAGGAGCTGCACGCGGAGGTCGCGGCCGGCAATCCGACCTTCAAGAAGTGTCTGGACTCGCTGACGGCTTACTCCAACAGCGGCTACCAATGGTTCCAGGTTGCCGAAGTCGGCTACGACAATTTCATGGCACGGCATTCGAGGGATAAAGTCTGATCCCGAAGCGTGCGTAGCAGTTTTGCTTTGCGACAAGCGCGAAGGTTTGCGCGGGGGCTTGCTTGATCAAACGCTCAAGCGCGATGAGCGCGACAAAGAAAAACCCGCCGTTCAGGCGGGTCATTCGTGTCGCGCTTTACTGTGGCTCTAGCTGACAACCTTCAGCTTCGGCATGGCGTCAGTCATCGGCTGCAACGCCGTGCTGAAGAGGCTTTTGTACATCTCACCGATTTTCTGCGCCTCGGCCACGAATGTTTCGTAGCTGGTCTTCATGTGATCGGTCGTCAGCTGCATGGCCTGATCGGGTGCTTTCAGCGTTGCAAGCTGCTCAAGATAGGATTTGTTGGCTTCGAACGATGATTTTGCGTAGTCGGTGTGCGCCGTAGCAATTGCCTTCATGTGATCCTGGATCGCCGTCATATCGGTCATAAGAAAATCCTTTCGTTATTTTCAAGCTGACCGACACTTACATCGTTCGAGGACCGAAAGATAGAAAAATTGTGCACTGCAATAAGCCGCTGGCGAATGCCCGAGGCCATAGAGCCCCCACTTTTGACTACCCTGGTACCTTAATTGCAAAGCCGGCCCGGTTCGCCGAAGGGATCGCCGGCTTTCCCGGTTTTGTATTCGTCTTAAGCCGGAGCGCTATTGCTTCGTTGGCGGACCGAAATCGAGCGGCGGCACGTCCATCTGCGGAACCTCGATATTGATCTGGTTCAGATCGGTGTTGACCGGCTTGTCGAGCAAGTAGGTCACGGTGATCGGGAAGGCGATCACCAGCACCACCATGATGGCCTGCAATCCGACCCAGGGTAGCGCGCCCCAATAGATGTCGGAGCTCTTGACCTCCTTGGGCGCCACGCCGCGCAAGTAAAACAGCGCGAAGCCGAATGGCGGGTGCATGAAAGAGGTTTGCATGTTGACGCACAGCATGACGCCGAACCAGATCAGGGCAGGCCCATCGCCGACCACCGGCCCCAGGATTTTCTGCGCGATCGGCGCGATCATCGGCAGGATGATGAAAGCGATTTCGAAGAAATCGAGGAAGAAGGCGAGGAAGAAGATAAACAGATTGATGAAGATCAGGAATCCCCAGACGCCGCCGGGCAGGGAAGTGAGCAGGTGCTCCAGCCAGACGCCGCCGGAAACCCCGAGAAAGACCACCGAGAAGCAGGTCGAGCCGATCAGGATGAACGTCACCATGCAGGTGATGCGCATGGTGGTCTCGTAACCCTGCTTGATCAGGTCGCGCAGATCGGGAATGCGGACGGCCTCAAGGCAAATCCAGGTGACGGCGACATACGTCACGGCGAAAGCGAGCTTGAAGATCAATCCCTGGGTGAAGAAGATTCCGAGGATCGTGCCGATGCCGCAGGCGATCACGCCGATGATGAGAACCTTGCGGCCTTTGGTGGAGAAATCCTTGCTGTGAATGGCCGCCAGCACGATAGCGCCGACCGCACCCATGGCGCCGGCTTCGGTCGGCGTCGCCAGACCCATCATCATGGTGCCGAGCACGACGAAGATCAGCACGGCCGACGGAATGATGCCCATGAGGCATTTCTTCCACAGCGCCCAGCCGGTCAGCGTGCGCGCGTCCTTTGGCACCGGCGGCAAGTGATCCGGCTTGAAGATTCCGAGCACGAATGTGTAGCCGGCAAACAGCAGTATCTGGAATACCGAGGGACCCCATGCGCCGAGATACATGTCGCCGACCGACTTGCCGAGCTGGTCTGCAAGCACGATCAAGACCAGCGACGGTGGCACGAGCTGCGTAATCGTTCCGGACGCCGCCAGCACGCCGGTGATGTAGCGCATATTGTAGCCGTAGCGGATCATCACCGGCATCGAGATCAGCGCCATAGCGATGACTTGCGCCGCCACGGTGCCGGTGATGGCGCCCAGGATGAAGCCGACAATAATGACGGAGTAGCCGAGGCCGCCGCGAATCGGGCCGAACAGTTGCCCCATCGAGTCCAGCATGTCTTCGGCGAGCCCGCATCGCTCCAGGATCGCGCCCATGAAGGTGAAGAAGGGGATCGCGAGCAACAGCTCGTTGGAGAGCACGTTGCCGAACACCCGGCCGGGGATGGCCTGAAGGAAGTTCAGGTCGAAAAAGCCGAGATGAATGGCGAGAAAGCCGAACGAAAGTCCGACGGCGGCCAGCGTGAAGGCCACCGGAAAGCCGATCAGCATGGCCAGCACCAGCCCGCCGAACATCAGCGGCGGCATGGTTTCCAGCGTAATCATTGCGTCGGCCTCTCGTATTTCGCATCGATCGTGACTTCGCCCATCAGGGCGGCGATGCGTTTGATCACTTCCGAGACACCTTGCAGCGCAAGCATGACAAAGCCGGCGGGGATCACGAATTTGATCGGCCAGCGGACGAGGCCACCGGCATTGCCGGACATCTCACCGACGGCATAAGCCTGCATGAAGAAGGGCCAGGACAGATAGGCGAGCAGCAGGCAGGCCGGGATCAGGAAGAACAGCGTGCCGATCATGTCGAGCCAGAGCTGGCCGCGCTCGGAAAGAAACAGATAAAAGATTTCGACGCGGACATGCTCGTTGCGCTTGAAGGTGTAGGACGCGCCGAACATGACGATGATCGCGAACATGTACCATTGCAACTCCAGCCAGCCGTTCGACGAGTAACCGAAGGCATAGCGGATCATGGCGTTGGCCGCGCTGACGATGCAGGCAGCCAGCACCAGGAAATTGCAGAGGTATCCGATTTTCTCGTTGATGAAGTCGATCGCCGTGCTCAATGCCAGCAATGGACGCATCGCGCTTGTCCCGGCGGACATCAAATGTCGCCTGACATCTTTGCGGAGCTCAAAATGATTCCGCCACGGATCGATTCTGGCAGCGATCGCAACGACAAACCTCTCCCCCCAAACCGTGCTTCGGCCGTCTTTACCCGTAGCGGCGTTTGCAAAACCGGCCGCACCTTTTCAGCGCGATAGGGCGCCGTCAATTGGAAAATGGGCAAATTGACGAGGGATCAAGAGGTTGCGGCGAAAGCGCGCGCTTCAGCCGCCGGTCACGCTCATATGCCTGGTGACGCTGGGGCGGTTGTGGCGGCGGTCGATGATGAAATCGTGGCCCTTCGGCTTCAAGCCGATGGCGCGATCGATCGCGGCCGCAAGCTGCGCGTCGTCGGGCGAGGCGCGAAGCGGCTTGCGCAGATCGGCAGCGTCCTCCTGGCCGAGGCAGGTATGTAGTGTTCCGGTGCAGGTGATCCGCACTCGGTTGCACGCCTCGCAGAAATTATGCGTCATCGGCGTGATGAAGCCGAGCTTGCCGCCGGTCTCGGCGACGCGAACATAGCGCGCCGGTCCTCCGGTCGTCTCTTCCAGATCGCTCATTGTGTATCGCTGGGCAAGACGGGCGCGCAGCAATGACAGCGGCACGTACTGGTCGATCCGCCCCGCACCGATGTCGCCCATCGGCATGACCTCGATCAGCGTCAATGCCATGCCCTTGCCATGCGCCCATTGCATCAGCGAGGGGATTTCATCCTCGTTCATTCCCTTGAGCGCGACCGCGTTGATCTTGACCGCGAGTCCCGCCGCGCGCGCCGCCTCGATGCCGGACAACACCTTGTCGAGATCGCCCCAGCGGGTGATGGCGCGGAACTTGGCGGGATCGAGCGTGTCGAGCGACACGTTGATACGGCGCACGCCGCAATCGGCGAGTTCTCCGGCAAAGCGCGCGAGCTGCGAGCCATTGGTCGTGAGCGTCAGTTCGGAAAGGGCGCCGGAGGTGAGGTGACGCGAGAGCGAGCGCACCAGCGACATCACGTTGCGGCGAACCAGCGGCTCGCCGCCGGTCAACCGAAGTTTCTTCACGCCCTTGGCGATGAAGGCCGAGCAAAGCCGGTCGAGCTCTTCCAGCGTCAGGAGATCGGCCTTCGGCAGGAAGGTCATGTCCTCGGACATGCAATAGAAGCAGCGCAGGTCGCAGCGATCCGTGACCGACACGCGCAGATAGCTGATCGTCCGGCCGAACGGATCGGTCATCGGGCGCAACAATGATGCGTTCCCGGGGGACAGGTTAATACCAGTCATTCAAGTGCCTTCGGGCTTACGGCCGCTAGCGTGGTTTTTCAGGACACTGGCCATGCGCGGGCTTACGGCCACGCGCGATGGAGCGTCAACCCAATGTATGCACGTTGGACTATCAGCACAATCCGGCAATTGTCGATGACGGTGCTGTTGTGCAGTGCGTGCAAGCGCTATTGGGCCGGTGCGTCCGCAGGTGCCGCCGCGGGCTTCTTGCGTTTGGGGCGCATCGGCCTGCGTTCCGGCTTTGGCGGCGGCGGAGGGGGTTGCAATTCGGCCACGACCGGGTTCGGCGAAGTTCGATACGTGTCCGAGGCGAACATGCCGCCGGAATCCTTGATAATCGACACCGGCATGCTGGCCGGCTGCCGGCCGGGCATCGAATAATTCACCAGGAAGCTGGTCACGCCATCGGGCGGCGTCACGGTGACGGCGCAGGGCGTCTTGCAGCCGGGCCCGATCGAGGTGCGCGCGTCGGCGCCGGGCGGGCTCGATTCAAGCTGGACCTTGATGGACGGCGGCGCGGACCGGAAATAGCTGAAGGTGTCGGACGAAGAAAAGGATGCGCAACCGGACAGACTAATTGCTGTTGCGGCAACCGCGATAACACGACGCATGATCGACCCGTCACTCATTCCACCGTGCGGCGACTGCCGCAATCCCAAATTGACCATAAGAGCCTGGGCACAGGGGCGCAACCGGGTAGGTTAATTTTTGGTTAACACACGCGAATAGAAACAAAAAGAAACATATGATCAAGGTCTTAGGAAGAGGGGCGAGACCAACGCGTGAGGCTCTCGATCGCTGCTTTCAGCTCGTTCATATGATCGATGACCCGGTCCGGTTTGAGCTCTGAGACGGGAACATCCGTATAGCCAAACGAGACCCCGATCACCGGCACGCCGGCCCGCCGGGCGACGCCAATATCGGGACCCGCATCCCCCACCATGATCGTGGAGGACATTTCCCCACCGGCGCGGGCGACGGTCTGGCGCAAAATCGCGGGATCCGGCTTGGCCACGCCGAAGGTGTCGGCGCCGCAAATGGCGGCAAATCTTGAACTCAAATTCAGTTGGTCCAACAGCCGCTTCGACAGCCATTCCAATTTATTGGTGCAAACCGCAACGCGGTACCCGCTGGCAGCCAGATCATCCAGGGCGGCCTCGAGACCATCGAAGGGGCGGGAGGCGTCCGCGATGTGCTCGGCGTAGTAGGCAACGAAATCATCGGTCAGGCGGGCAAGCTCGGCAGGGCTCACCTGGCGTCCCTCGACTTCCAGGCCGCGCTCGATCAGTTTTCGGGCGCCGGCCCCGATCATATTGCGGGCGGAAGCAAACGGGACAGGCGGAAGGCCCTCGCGCGCGAGCACGAAATTCAGCGCGCTAATCAGGTCGGGCGCGGTATCGACCAGGGTGCCATCGAGATCGAAGACGACGGTGGGGAAAGAGGTCATGCAAAATCGCTATCGGTCCAAGCGCGATCACGCAAGGGGGTCTGTTTCCAGCCGGAATACTCAAATTTGGCCGCGCTTAACGCTGTTCCTGCCCTTGAAACGACGCTAGATAGGGCCCGCCGGACAGCCATAGGCGCGGCGCGCGCCAAAGGGATTTATCTGCTCGTGAACCCAGACGAACTGAAACGCCAGGCGGCCGCGCGTGCGCTCGAGTACGTGAGCGGCGGTATGAAGCTCGGCCTTGGCACTGGTTCGACCGCCAAGCATTTCGTGGAGCTGTTGGGCGCGCGGGTACGCGACGGGCTGGATGTGATCGGCGTGCCCACCTCGGAGGCCACGCGGGAGCAGGCCGTTGGCTGCGGCATCCGTCTGACCACGCTGGACGAGATCGACCGGCTCGACCTCACCGTGGACGGCGCCGACGAGGTCGACCCGCAGCTTAATCTCATCAAGGGCGGCGGCGGCGCTCTGTTGCGCGAGAAGATCGTGGCGGCGGCCTCCGACCGCATGATCGTGATTGCCGATGAGACGAAATGGGTCGAGACGCTGGGCCGTTTTCCGCTGCCGATCGAGGTCATTCCGTTCGGGCTCGCCGCGACACGGCGGGGTATTGAAAAGGCTTTCGCCGATTGCGGCGTTTCCGGCCAAATGGTTGTCCGAAAAGGCCGCGACGGTCACGCTTTTGTCACCGATGGCGGCCACTGGATCGTCGATGCCCATCTCGGGCGCATCCCGGACGCGCCGCGTCTTGCGCAGTCGCTTGGGTTTATTCCGGGTGTCGTCGAGCATGGGCTATTCATCGGTCTCGCCAGCACCGCGATGCTGGCCGGCTCTCAGGGAATTCGTGTCGTCGAGCGGCGATAACGCCGTGCTGAAGGAGAATTAAAAATGAAGCGTTCATCGGGAATCTTGCTGGCTGCCGGCATTGCGCTGGGTCTGGCGTTTTCGCACCCACCGGCCAGCGCGCAGCAGCCGGCCCCGCCGCCGGCCGCCCCCCTCAAGCCGGTATCGCCCTCGGCGCTCCAGGCGGCGAAGGATCTGCTCGCGGTGAAAAACGTCTCCCAGGTCTTTTCGGGTGCCGTTCCCAATATCATTGAGCGCGCCAAGGCCCAGCTTTTGGGCAACAACCTGAGCTATCAGAAGGACCTCAACGAGGTTGCGCTCACCATCGCCCAGCAGGCGGCGGGCAAGGAGAAGGAAATCGGCGAGCAGATGGCCAAGATCTATGCCAACGATTTCACCGAGCAGGAACTGAAGGATCTGACCGCGTTCTACAAGTCACCGCTCGGCCAGAAGGTGCTGTCGCAGGAGCCGAAGTCGATCCAGGCCAGCATGGGCTTCATGAACCAGTGGGCGCAGAGTTTCGGTGAGTCGGTCGTCGCCCAATTCCGTGCCGAAATGGCCAAGCGCGGCAAGCCGCTGAGCTAAGGTGCACTTTTCTCCCTCCCCCTGAAAGGGGGAGGGTTGGGGTGGGGTCCCAATTTGACGGTGTGGTGAAAAGTGACCCCCCTCCTGGCTCGCTTCAGAGCGCGCGAGCGCCTCTGAGCTCGCCGACCTCCTCCTTTTTGGGGGAGGTGGATAAGCATCGATGTTCTGGGCGATGACGAGCCCCACTTTCGTTGCAGCGATAGTTCACCTACATCTCATCATCGCCAACGCTAATTCATCGGATCCGATATGGCCGAATTCGATACCGATCTGTTTGTCATCGGAGGAGGGTCGGGCGGCGTTCGCGCGGCCCGCATCGCAGCTAACCACGGCGCGCGGGTGACGATCGCGGAAGAGTACCGGATGGGCGGCACCTGCGTGATCCGCGGTTGCGTGCCGAAGAAATTGCTGGTCTATGCCTCGCACTTCCACCAGGAATTCGCGGATGCCGCCGGTTTCGGCTGGACCGTCCCGCCGGCGACCTTCGACTGGGCGACGTTGATCGCCAACAAGGACAAGGAGATCGCGCGGCTTGAGGCGGCCTATACGACCAACGTGGAAAAATCCGGCGCGAAGGTCGTCAAGACCCGCGCGGTGCTGGAGGACGCGCACACGGTTCGGCTTGCGACCGGCGAAGCCGTGCGCGCAAAGTATGTGCTGATCGCGACCGGCGGCGCGCCAAACCATGGCGCGGCCATTCCCGGTATCGAGCACGTGATCTCCTCCAACGAGGCCTTTCATCTGCCAAAGCTGCCGCGGCGCATTTTGATCCAGGGCGGCGGTTACATCGCACTCGAATTCGCCTGCATCTTTGCCGGCTTCGGCTCCGATGTGACCGTGGTCTATCGCGGCCAGAACGTGCTGCGCGGTTTCGACGAGGATGTCCGCAACCACGTGCGCAGCGAAATGGAAAAGCAGGGCATCACCATCCTGACCGGCTGCACCGTGGCGAAGGTCGACAAGCACGGCCATGACTTCACCTCGCATCTGTCGAACGGCTCCAGCATCGCGTCGGATCAGGTGATGTTCGCGGTCGGGCGGCATCCGAACATCCGAGGTCTCGGGCTCGACAAAGCCGGCGTCGCGATCAACCCGGAGAATGGCGGCATCGCGGTCGACGGTTTTTCCAAGACCTCCGTGGACAACATCTACGCGATCGGCGACGTCACCCATCGCATCAACTTAACTCCAGTCGCGATCCGCGAAGGCCACGCCTTTGCCGACACGGTGTTCGGCAAGCGCGAGGTGCGGGTCGATCACGCCGATATTCCGACCGCCGTGTTCTGCCAGCCGGAAGTCGGCACGGTCGGGCTGACGGAAGACCAAGCCTGCGAGCAATACGCCAAAGTCGATATCTTCAAGGCCACGTTCCGCCCGATGAAGGCGACGATGTCGGGCCGCGACACGCGCATGCTGATGAAGCTCGTCGTCGATGGCGCGACCGATCGCGTGGTCGGCTGTCACATCGTCGGCGATGGCGCCGCCGAAATGGTGCAGGTGCTCGGCATCGCGGTCAAAATGAAAGCCACGAAAGCTGACTTCGACGCCACCATGGCGCTGCATCCGACCGCGGCGGAAGAACTCGTGACCATGCGCACGCCAAGTGCGCGGCATGTGCGCGCGGCGGCGGAGTAGGGCTGCTTTCCTCCGCAGATGCGCGGAAACAGCAAGGGGGCAGCGAGCGCTATGCCCGCTGCCCCCTGTCGTTAACTCGACGACTTACGACCTGTTCTCGTGACCGTCACCCGGAAACTCATAGATCAGGTGATAGTGACGGTGAGGGTGTCCCGTGCACGCCGGTACCGGATCGGGAGCTGACGCGTTCTCGCCTGAGGTCGGCGCAGGCACGCCGGCCGCAAGACCCGCCTTTAGCAGCCGGCTCACGATGTCCTGCGTATCGTCGCAGATCATCAAGCGTTCTCTGACCAGAGTGTCGACCGAAGCCACGACCTTGGCCCGATAGTCGTCATAGGAGGGATAACGCTCCTGGACGGAGGGCCGCGGATCGCCCGCCGTCATACGTCCCGCTTTGGTCGACTGGAACGGAATGTACTGGCCGGTGGCCTCACATCCGTCGTTCGCCCAGACACCCGAGCGCAATCCCCAGCCGGTATAGGTCGCCAGCGGCACCACCAGCTCCGGCAAGCGAATGCCAGCAATGTCGTTGCCGTCGCTGTCCGTGCGCGGCACGAAGCTCGGATAGATGCGGCCGTTGGCCGGATTGTCCTCATAGGGTGGCGTGAACACCGGCGGGTTTATCGTCGGCACGAAGGTCTGGTAGAAATTTGGCCCCAGGTTGAAGCGATAGCGCGTCGTTTTCAGGCCGGTATAGGTGACGCCCGGAATGCTCGGAAAGCCGACCGCGCCCTGGTTGGGCGGCACCAGCGTGTGATCGCGCAGCAATGGGACCCGCGATGGCGGCGGCTGAATTCCGGCCGTCGACCATTCGTCCAGATCGGTCCACAGCGCCCGCTGGACGGGCGCGGAATCGAGCGGGTTCTGCAATTGCTGACACAAGCCCTTCGACGTCGGATCGCCGGCGCCGCCATGCTGCTTGCTCGAGAGCAGATAATTTCGCGTCAGCGGATGATCCGGCAGGTCGAATCTTCCGGTCGGATCCGTGCTCATCAGCGAGCCTGCTTTGACCCAGAACTCGTTGGCCGAATAGAACTCGGTGGCCAGCGGGCAGGTGTGGGTTTCTTCGCACCTCCTGTAGCGCCAGTCGCTGGTGCCGGAGATTGGATCGAAGGTCGGCACGTTGGCGAAGGGGTAGAGGCCTTCGAGGTAACGCAGTTCCTGCCGGTTGCGGTTGGTCCGCTTGGTCTGCGACCAGCGGTAGTTCATGTTGATGCCGTCGCCGGCGCCGATCCACTGCATCATCCCGTCGAAGACCTGCCGGTGGTTCTCGTCCTCGTTGAAGCCGAGATGCACGAAGTCGTTGAGCGTCCGCGCCGGTTGCGAGGATGTCTCGGTGTAGATGCGGCTGATGTGAGTATTGATCGGGTTCGCCGTGCCGAAGTCGTCATGCGAGGAGAATCGCAGGAACGAATTGAAATCGCGGATCGCCGCTAAGCCAAGTCCGTTCACCGTCGGGTTCTTCGCCGTGTAGGAGAACTCGTAGATATCGTTGGCGATGAAACTTCCCGTGGTCAACTTGATGGCGCCGTTGGGAATTGCGCTGCCGTCCACGGCGCTGGTGCCGTTGATATAGGCCCAGCCGCTCGCCGGGACGACCTGTGGCTGGTCGTCGAGATGGACGCGATGAGTCAGCGTGGCCTTGCTCTGGTCGGCCGAGGCCGCTGGATAAAGCAGCGAATAGGTGGCGCCGGGGCTCACGATGTACTCGTATCCCGGCCCGGTCACCGGATTGTTCGGATCGGTGCCGACGATCGGGAGGGAAGCGGTCGCGACAAGGCCGGTCAGTGGTCCGAGGTTGTTTTCCCAGCCTGACCACGCCGTGATGTAGCCGCGCGTCCACAGGAAGGAATCGTCGAGCGTGGTCGGATCGGTGAGCGCCTGTGGATCGTTGGTGCCGGTCGGGGTGTTGTTGAGCGTCTGGTACGTCTTGCTGCCGCGGTTCGGCGGCTCGTACATCATTTTATGGTTGCCCTTGCTCGGGTCGACAGGCTGCAAGATGTAGAAATTATGCGAATAGACGACATGACCTTGCGCGTTTTTCGGCGCGAGTTGAATGTCGGTGATCAGCGCATTCTGCGGATTTTTCGGGTCGACCTCGCCGGTCGCAATGCCCGTGATGAACTGATATTGTCCGACGTTGGCGAACGAATGGCCGCCGAAGGCAATGCCGCTGTTGAGGATCTGGATCTTCGTGATGCGCGCTTGCGCATCGGGCGCGGCAGTCAGAATGCCGATCGCCGCGAGGCTGACAGCACCGAGCCATTTCAATCTGAGTTGTCTGGAATTGGACACGCAACAAGACGCACCGCAAGCGGTGTCAACCATATGAGCCTCCCAAGCTTGTTATCCGCCCTTCCGACGCCGCCAGGGCGGCGGAATTGGGAACGGTTGATCGGGTAAGCTCAGTCGAGGCTGCGATGACGAGGGGTCTCGGCAACCAACGCTGCGATTACCCAGTTGGAGAGTTTCGAGGAGGTCCGTGAATGAAACAAGGTATTTTGTGTACCACCGGGATGATCATTTCGTGATGTTGCTGAAAAGCCTCAAAGCGCGTGCGCTGCAAGATCGGAATTCAGCCATGTCGTGAACATGCGAACGCCAACTGCGCGGCACGTCCGCGCCGCGGCGGAGTGAACGCCGATCGCCGGATTCCCTATTTGCTTCCAGCGCGGGCGAGACGGAATAGCCGGGTAAGCCAGCTCGCGCCGGATGGCGACATGATTTCCTCCAGCGCCTTCAAACCGGCCGTCTGAAAATCGACGAACGTCCGCGTTCCGCTGTTGGCACAGGCAATCATCGCATCCGCAACGCTTTTCCTGACATCGTGGCTGTCCGCGTCGGCTGGAATTTTCCTGCAGACGCTCTCCAGCGCTGCGGTCATGTTCGCAATGGTGTTCTGATCAAGCTCGGTCAGCATTTCAAAAATTCCGATTCGCGAAATGCAGAAAGCCTACCAGCGGCCGCGACTCCCTCGCCGGTATTTCCGTCCGGCTTGAAAAAAAGCGTTGGCGGAAGTGCGCGTTCCGGCCCAAACCAAGCGTCTTAACGCCAAATTAACCGTAACAGCTGACGTTCGGGACCATGGCTCGACCATCCCGGCACATTCTGGCGCTGTTGAACGTCGTCGTCTCGCTTCCCTGCGCTGTCGTGCTGGTCGCGGGATTGGCGGGTGCGACGCTGATGCCAGGAAAGGCGTGGTCAGCCGATCTTCGCATCCCGGCAAAGCCGCCTGTGCAGCAGGAGACGCCATCGGATCGGCGCAAGCGTCTCTTCGAAGAATTTCTCCGGCACTGGCAAAAACAGAATCAATAAGGGGTACGAAGCGGCACGCGTGAAAGCCCCGTCAGTGCGAGGCTCGTGACCCCAGCCATAGTCCCACAATAGCGCCGACGCCGCTGAGCAGCACGCCCGAATAGGAAAGCATGTCGCCGCCCCAAAGCGCTGGGATCAATCCGCCGATCGTGGAGCAGACAAAAATCCATATCCAGATCGCCGAGCGCATGGGTGTGGATACCACAGTCCAGCGCATGTCCACGCGGGAAAGTGCCCTGCGAGTGGCCTTGCAAAGGGGCCCCGTCATTTGCGACGGGCGCCAAGTTTAGGGAGAAAACGCCGTATAGAGACGGCATCCCGACGCTAGACTGATTCGCATTTCGGAAGATGTGCCCCAATGCACACAATCGTGGGTAAAGTTTTGGGGCGCGGCGGCAGCGCCATGGCGGAAGAACTCGTGACCATGCGAACGCCCAGCGCGCGGCATGTCCGCGCCGCGGCGGAGTAGCTTCAGCCCGGCAATCGCCAGACGTAGACGTAGAATGCCGCTTGAAGCGCGAAGATTGCGGCCAGAGCCAGCAGGCCCAAACCTGCGCGCAGCATGAATGCCGCGATTCTGCGACCGGATACGCGCGCGCGACTGCCAATGAAGGCGTCCATCTTCCGAGAAAATCGCAAAGCGCGATTCATCGATGGCTGCGGGCCTGGAAAGGCGGTGTTCACGGTCGTCATGATCGGAGCTTCCTTACGAAACTGAGGTTCACTATGTGGAGACCACGCCATAAGAATGCGAGATATCTTGCGATCTCCGCGCATAAGCGAGGCATAAGCATCCCGGCGCGCGACCTGCTCCATTTCGCGCCCTTAAAGAAGCTCCATGCGAGAGTCCTGGAAGCTCAACCGCGTCCCGCGCGCGGCGGCGGAGTAGGAGCGGTTCAAGTTGTGGCAGGCTCAAATTGCCTTTCAACGTGGAACGACTTCGCAGTGACGAGCCAGGATCCACGGATCAGGTGGAGCGACAGGTAGTCCACGTACAAGATCGTATCGACGCGAACGCGAACGCGAACCTTGACCAGCGCCTGCGACGAAGAGGCGAAATCGACCAACAGAATTTCCTGCTGGCGAGGGGCGCCCTTCGATTTCGGCGACGGGTTCGAAACCAACAGCTCACGATATTTACCGGCCGATAGCACGCGAAGCGAGTAGCGAAACCTATTCCGCCCGCCTCCCAAACCACTCAGCCTGCTTCGCATCCGCCGTCCAGCCCTTACGCCAAAAATATTTCGCTCTGCCCGTCGGGCAAATCATCTTTAGAAGCTCGCGCCATCCCGGCCCGATAAGAGGGGCGCTTCGCGGTCGTCACGAAACGTTGGGCTGGGATGCGGTGGACGTGAGCCATGCCGACAGACGACGGCGTGTGTTTACGGACGGCGAAAGCGTGTGGTCCTGATGCCTCGACGCTGGCATCAAGTTTCTTAAGAAGCTGACGCTTCTCAGGAATGACGGTGACAACAAAGCCCGATCACCGGGGAGAGCGCGCCATAGGCCGTTAAAACCATTCGCGTGCGGGAATGCCGGGTTGTCCGGCTCACTCGTGGTGACTTGCTTGCGTGCTTTCTAACTTTTGCACGCAAGGCTGCGGGTGCGCTCGGCGCCCGGCATTCCCCACGCCCTCATCGGGCGGCAGGATTTTTTGGAACAACTCGGGTGCAGATGCGCCGCGGGAAGGGTAGCGTTTGCGTCTATCCTTCGAGACGCATCGCCGGCGCGATGTTCCTCAGAATGAGGTCGGAGTGCTGGGAGACTCTCATGGTGAGGAGCCGCGACGCGGCGTCTCGAACCATGAGGCCGGGCAGTGACCGAGGCGTCATTGCGAGGAGCTCGCGACAAAATTGCAAAGCAATTTTGCGCTGAAGCGACGAAGCAATCCAGAATCTTGCTGCGGAACGACTGGATCGCTTCGCTAAGGAAGGGCTCTTTGAAATTCGAAGACGACAACACGCGCCGCAGCGCGACTACCCGTCCGCCTCCAGCCATTCCGCTGCACCGCGCCACAACGTGTCGCGATGTTCGGGCCGGAAGAAGCCGAGATGGCCGATCGCCTTCGTGCCTGCATCGGCGGGCGTGATGGTGAGAATTTCCGGCGTCGTCGCCTTGAAGCCCGAACATAACAGCTCGATCGCCGGCCGTGGCGCCCAGGGGTCGTCGGAAAGGCCGATCGAGCGCAGCGCGCCATTATATTTGGCGTAGTTCGGCAGCGCCTTGAGATCGGGATCGCCGAGCAAATAGCGCTCGTTCATCACCCAGCGCGCCCATTGCTCGAACACACCTTTCGGCAAATCCTGGCCGAAGCCGGCCCAGCCCGGCATGTAGCCGAGCACACGGGTCAGCGGCATGCCGACAAAATTGAGCAGCGCATAGATGCGGTAACGCTCGGGCGACACGATCAGCTTCCAGTACGCGGCTTGAGCCGCAACCAACAGTGCGCGCTTGACCTCGTTGTTGTTGGCGAGCAGCCCGAGCGCCTGGCCGCCGAAGGAATGGCCGACATAGGTGAGCGGCAGATGGTGATAGCGCTCGCGCATCCAGCTCACCGCGGCGGTGACGTCGAGCGCGGCCCAGCCGGCCATGCTGGCCTTGAACCCGACGAGCGATTTCGGCTGGTTGTAGCCAGTCATCGCGCGCTGCCGGGAATCGCCGATGCCGCGGTAGTCATAGGTCAGGACGGCGAAGCCTCGGCCTGCGAGGTAGCCGGCAAACTTCCGATAGATCTTGCGCGGGACAGCGGTGGCGGAATTGATCAGGACGGCGTGCTGCTTGGCGCCGCGCGGCAAGAACAGCGTCGCGCCCAGCGCGTAGCCGTCCACCGCGGGAAAGGTGATATCGTCGATGAAAACGTCGTCTTGCCCGGCCTCACGCAACGCGATTTCCTCTTCCCTCTTGCGACCTCTAGGAAATGCGAATTCAGCTTGTCCCGCAAGGGGTTGTCGCCGGGGCGAAGCCTGAAGCTTGAAGAGCGGTGCAGATGGGTGACACTTCCTCCGCACTGGCGGTTCGTCACAGGCCTGTGTATATAGCGGCCCTCCGCTGTCCACGATAAGTAGCGGTTTCCGCTCAAGGAGTTAACGTCATGTCCAAAGCTTGGACACCCGATAGCTGGCGCACCAAGCCGGTCAAGCAAATGCCCCAATATCCCGATGCGAAGGCATTGGCCGATGTCGAGGCCCAGCTTGCGACGTTTCCTCCGCTGGTTTTTGCAGGTGAGGCCCGTAACCTGAAAAAGGCGCTTGCGCGCGTCGCCGCAGGCGAGGCCTTCCTCCTCCAGGGCGGTGATTGCGCCGAGAGTTTCGCCGAACACGGCGCCAACAACATCCGCGATTTCTTCCGCGTGCTGTTGCAGATGGCGGTTGTGCTCACCTATGCCGGTGCAGTGCCCGTGGTGAAAGTGGGCCGCATCGCCGGCCAGTTCGCCAAGCCGCGCTCGCAGCCGATGGAGGCGATCAACGGCGTCGAGCTGCCGAGCTATCGCGGCGATATCGTCAACGACATCGCCTTCACGGCGCAAGCGCGCACGCCGGATCCGCAGCGCCAATTGATGGCGTATCGCCAGTCGGCCGCGACGCTCAATCTGTTGCGCGCGTTCGCCACCGGCGGCTTCGCCAATCTCGGCTCTGTGCATCAATGGATGCTGGGCTTTTTGAAAGATTCTCCGCAGTCGCGGCGCTACAAGGAATTGGCCGACCGCATCTCGGACGCGCTGAATTTCATGCGCGCATGCGGGCTTGATCTCGAAAGCCATCCCGAGCTTCGCGCGACCGATTTCTACACCAGCCATGAGGCGCTGCTGCTTGGTTACGAGCAGGCCTTCACGCGGGTGGATTCCACGACGGGCGATTGGTACGCAACTTCAGGCCACATGATCTGGATCGGCGACCGCACCCGGCAGCTCGATCACGCTCATGTCGAATATTTCCGCGGCATCAAGAATCCGATCGGGCTGAAATGCGGTCCCTCGCTGAAGCCCGATGAGCTCTTGAAGCTGATCGACGTCTTGAATCCGGACAACGAGCCCGGGCGCCTGACGCTCATCAACCGCTTCGGCGCCGACAAGATCGCTGAACACTTTCCGCCGCTGGTGCGTGCCGTCCAGCGCGAGGGCCGGGTCGTGGTGTGGTCGTGCGATCCGATGCACGGCAACACCATCTCATCCAACACCGGGTACAAGACCCGCCCGTTCGACCGCATCCTGTCCGAGGTGAAGTCGTTCTTCCAGGTTCACGCCGCCGAAGGCACCCATGCCGGCGGCATCCATCTGGAAATGACGGGGCAGGACGTCACCGAATGTGTCGGCGGCGCGCGCGCCATCACGTACGAGGACCTGAGCGACCGCTACCACACGGCCTGTGATCCCCGTCTCAACGCCGAGCAATCCATCGATATGGCGTTCCTGGTGGCCGAACTGCTTAAGGCAGAACGCGCCGGCAAGGCCAATCCGATCGCAGCCGTCGCGGGACTTTAATGCTGCGGCTCTGGCGGGCCACGATCAACACGCGTAACGGCCTCGCTTTCGCGATCCGTTCGGAGCAGGCCGTACGCGAGGAACTGATCGCGCTGGTGATCTCGCTGCCGCTGGCCTGGCTGATCGGCACCACGGCCATGCGCCGCATCGAGCTCGTTGCCGCCGTGGTCATGGTGCTGGTCGTCGAACTGCTCAATACCGCCATCGAGAAGCTCGCCGACCGCCTGACCACCGAGCACGATTTGCAGATCGGCCGGGTCAAGGACATGGGGTCGGCCGCGGTCGGCGTGGCGCTGGTGACGGCGGGGCTGTTCTGGCTGTTCTCGATCGCCGAGCGCATGGGCGTCATCTAAGGCAACCAATTGCAGTTTAGCCACCCGCAAGGCACGATCCATTCATGACCGAACGCGCCGACCAATTTTCGATTACCCTTGCCCAGTTGAACCCGACGATGGGCGACGTCGCCGGCAATGCCGCGAGAGTGCGTGCCGCGCGTGCCCGCGCGCATGCCGATGGCGCCGATCTGGTCATGCTGTCGGAATTGTTCATTGCCGGCTATCCGCCGGAAGACCTCGTGCTGAAGCCGGCATTTCAATCTGCTTGCAGGACCGTGGTCGAGGAACTCGCGCGCGAAACCGCCGACGGCGGCCCGGCCGTGCTGGTCGGCACGCCCTGGGTCGAGGACGGCAAGCTCTATAACGCGTGCGTGCTGCTCGACGAAGGCCGCATCGCGGCCATTCGTTACAAGGTCAATCTGCCTAATTACGGCGTTTTCGACGAAAAGCGCGTGTTCGCCCGCGGACCTGTTTCCGGCCCAATGACCATTCGCGGCGTGCGGGTCGGGGTGCCGATCTGCGAAGATACCTGGCTTGAGGAGTCCACCGAATACGAGAACGTCGTCGAGTGTCTCGCCGAGACTGGCGCCGAAATCCTCGTAGTGCCGAACGGCTCGCCCTATTCGCGCGGCAAGAGCGATATCCGCCTGTCGGTTTCGGTGGCGCGGGTCACCGAAAGCGGATTGCCGCTCGTCTACCTCAACCAGATGGGCGGGCAGGACGAACTGGTTTTCGACGGCGCGTCGTTCGCGCTCAACGCCGATCTGTCGGTCGCGGCGCAATTGCCGGCCTTTGAGGAAAGCATCACGACGCTGCGCTGGAAGCGAGAGCCTGGCGGATGGCGCTGTCACGGGCCGGTCGCACCTCAGCTTGACGGCGACAAGGCCGATTACGCGGCTTGTGTTCTGGGTCTGCGCGACTATGTCGGCAAGAACGGATTTCCCGGCGTGCTGTTGGGTGTTTCGGGCGGCATCGACTCGGCACTCTGCGCCGCGATCGCGGTCGATGCGTTGGGGGCGGAGCGCGTTCGCGGCGTCATGCTGCCGTTTCGTTTCACGGCGCAGGTCTCGCTTGATGATGCCGCCAAACTCGCAGGCCACCTCGGCATTCGCTACGAGGTGTTGCCGATCGCCAAGGCCGTCCACGGTTTTGAAGATATCCTGTCGGGGACTTTCGCAGGCTTGCCGCGGGACATCACCGAAGAAAATCTGCAGGCCCGTGCCCGCGGCACACTTTTGATGGCGATTTCCAACAAGACCGGCGCGATGGTTGTTACCACCGGCAACAAATCCGAAATGTCGGTCGGTTACGCCACACTCTATGGTGACATGAACGGCGGCTTCAATCCGATCAAGGATATTTTCAAGACGGAAGTTTTTCGGCTGTCAGAGCTGCGCAACACCTGGAAGCCCAATGGGGCTTTGGGGCCTTCCGGCGAAGTCATTCCGTCCAACATCATCACACGGCCGCCAACTGCGGAGCTGCGCGAAAACCAGACCGACCAGGACTCGCTGCCGCCTTATGACATGCTGGATGCGATCCTCGAACGGCTGGTCGAACGCGAGGAGCCGTTGGCGACCATCATCGCGGCCGGTTTCGATCGCGAGGTGGTGGCGCGGATCGACCGCCTGCTCAACATTGCCGAATACAAGCGCCGGCAGGCCGCTCCGGGCGTCAAGGTGACGCGCCGCAATTTCGGGCGCGATCGCCGTTATCCCATCACCAACCGGTTTCGTGACGATGGTCGGCCGCTGGCCGAACCCGATGAGACGCTGGTCTCACGCGCGGGTCGTGCATCGGACGAGGCGTTTGACGGTTGATCTCCCGCTCGATGAATTCATCAAACGCTTTAGCGCGCCGGGATAAACGTCGGTCCTACCGTCCGGATCGACTTGTTGTCGGAAGACGTGTCGGAGGGCGCCGCTGGCGCGGCTGGTTGCGCTGCCGGGTCGGGCGTCGTGGCGACAGCACCCTTCTTGGCAGGTTGGGGCGTCGTCCTGGTCTGCTGCGGCCGCGACATTTTCTTGGCGCTCTCCTCGGTGACGATGATGTCACCTTGCTGCTCGGCGGCGGCCTTGTCGTCGAGGCTCTTGAGGGCGTCGGACCAGGTTTGACCGGCGGCTTTACAGGCGCAGGTTGGATTGAACTCCTGACGGAAGCGGAAGGCGTTGGGCGACGACGCATACGGCTGACCGCTGATCGACACCGCCTGATTCATGTCTTCGCCCGGATTGCGGTAGGCATAGAGGCTGGCTTCGGTCGCGGGGCAGAGCGCTTTGCAAGCCTTTTCGTCGTCGGGAAAGCGCGCAGGCACGGTGGCAAACGAAATCGGGAAATAGCCGCCGTCACAGCTGCGGACGCAGACGGTGCGATAGGTGCCGGATTGGGGACCTACGTCGGCCGGCGGCCCACCAGGATTGCTGTTGCCGAACAGGTTGTTCAGGAAATTGCCGGGGCCACCCTGTTGCTGCTGCAAGGCGGCCGCGTATTGCGGTCCGCAGCTGTTCTGCGCGAGCGCGAGAAGAACCGAATGGCGCTGGTTTTCGCGATCGCTGCCGCCGAGGCCGCCGCTGCGCAGGCGCTCGAGATTAGTCGTGATCTGGTCGAGGTTTGCGCGCATCTGTTGAATTTGATTGTTCACCGGCCCGCATTGCGCGTTTTGTCCGTTGAACAACGAAAAGAAGCCCGAGCTGTCGCAGCCCAGCCGTCTGGCCTGCGACGTAACGCGGTCGAGCTCCGCTTGTTGCTTGGCAGCGGAATCCTGGTAGCGGCGGATTTGCTCGTCCTTGGCCGGATCGCCACCGCCGCGGTCGATCATGGCCAGCTGAGCTTCGAGCCGCGGACACATCGGGTTAGCCGCGCCGCCTGGTGGCGGGGGCGGATTCATCTGCGCGCGGGCGTCCGCACCAAACAGCAGCATGGCGGCAAGAAGGGCGGCGCAGGTGATGACCGATCTGGCAAGCGGCGATCGGGAACGGGCGACGATCAATTTTTCAGGCATGTCCCGCCATCAGGCAACTCCGAACCGGACCGTGGGCCATGCCGGAGGCTGCGGCCGGAGCCGCAGGTGATAACAATTTGGGCGTCCTTTACCCGCTTCTCGGGGCGACGTCACGTCGTTTCCGCGGCACCACTGTGGCGGGCCTGGAACCAGGCGGGAGATGATTCAGCGCTGGCAGGTAATGGCGATGTATTCGCCGCAGCCGGAGTGGCCGCAATTTTCGCCTGCCTTCGTGATCGAGCCGGTGATTTCGTCCGGATCGACCCGGCGGTACGCGGAAGCCTGCGCGAAATTCCGCGACTGACAATAGGACTGGGCGGCATGGGCGCCGCACTTTTCGCTCCTGGCCAGGCACTGGTCGACCCCGTAGCCGTCGGGCTGGTTGGCAATGATGAAGACCCGGCTGTCGGCCCACGCTGCCGGCCCGGCCAGAACACACGCAAAGGCCAAAAGCGCTGAAAAGGATCGCATCGTTGCACCGCTAAAAGAGGGATTACCGCGACTCAATAATAGAGACGAAGTGTAAATAATGATTAACCATCGGGCACCGGTGGCTTGGTGACCCAAATCGGCTTTTCTGAGGCACTAGACGGCATCCCCTTGACCCGTTTCGCCGGCTGGCCCATGGTATTTTCGATGAACGGTCTTCTCGCCATTTGTGGCATTTGCCGCGAGATTATGAGCTAGCGATTCGCTGGCTGAGGCCGTCTTTTCTCACACGAGATCATTGGACGCCCGGCCGCAAGGTACGGGATATCCATGGAATTGCGCCTTTACGATACGCTGACCAAAGAGAAGCGTGTTTTCACGCCGCTCGATCCCGCCAACGTGCGCATGTATGTGTGCGGGCCGACGGTCTACGACTTCGCCCATATCGGCAATGCGCGCCCGGTCATCGTGTTCGATGTGCTGTTTCGCCTGCTTCGGCATATTTATGGCGACAACCACGTCACTTACGTCCGCAACATCACCGACGTCGACGACAAGATCAACGACCGCGCCGCGCGGGATTTTCCTAGCCTGCCGCTGAACGAGGCGATCCGCAAGGTCACCGAGCAGACCGAGAAGCAATTCCACGACGATGTCGATGCGCTTGGTTGCTTGCGCCCGACGGTCGAGCCGCGCGCCACGGAACATATCGCTGAAATGCGCGAGATCATCGAGCGGCTGGTGAAAGGTGGATTTGCCTACGTTGCCGAGGACCATGTGCTGTTCTCGCCGCAGGCGATGAATGCAGCGAACAAGGTGTTGCCGCGCTATGGCGCGCTCGCCAACCGTTCGCTCGACGAGATGATCGCAGGCGCGCGCGTCGATGTTGCGCCCTATAAACGCGATGTCACTGATTTTGTGCTGTGGAAGCCGTCGAAGCCCGGCGAACCGTCATGGCCCTCGCCGGCAGGCATCAAAGTAGAGGGCCGCCCCGGTTGGCACATCGAGTGCTCGGCGATGTCGTGGAAACACCTCGGCGAAGAGTTCGACATCCATGGCGGCGGCATCGACCTCGTATTTCCGCATCATGAGAACGAACTCGCGCAATCCTGCTGCGCCTTTCACCGAAATCGCATGGCGCACACCTGGATGCACAACGGCTTCTTGCAGGTCGAAGGCGAGAAGATGTCCAAGAGTCTCGGCAACTTCGTCACGATTCGGGAATTGCTGAGCGATTGGCAAGGTTATGGTTGGCCAGGCGAAGCGCTGCGACTCAATATGCTGCGTACTCATTATCGACAACCGATCGACTGGACGCTTGAGTCGCTAGACGAGTTCTCATAAGACCTTGTGGACATGGTACGAAGGCTTGATGTCCATCGAACCTGTCGGCGACATTTCTCCTAATGTTCTCGCTCCACTGCTCGATGACCTGAATACGCCGCAGGTGATCGCGGCGTTGCATGGCCTTTATCGGTCCGGAAACAAAGCTGAGCTACGGACGGCTCTAGGCCTCTTAGGATTTACTGGGGATCGTAAAAACATTAGTCGTACCGCGACTGCTATAGGAACAGCGAGCGGAAGTGGGAACGCACAAGGCGTTAATGTAGCCATTGTAGCCGCTGAAGTTGAAAAGCTCCTTGCGGATCGCACCGCCGCCCGTGCGCGCAAAGATTTCAAAGAATCTGATCGCATTCGCGATGAGTTGGCTGCGATGGGCGTGGTGATCAAGGATTCCAAGGAAGGCACCACCTGGGAGGTCGCGCGATGAGTGCCCCCGCGCTGCGGCCGTTCCTCCCTGCCGACACGCCAATTCTGGCGGCGATCTTCGTCGGCAGCATCGAGAGCCTGACCGGTGACGACTACAGCGAGGCCCAGCAAGAGGCGTGGTCAGCGGTAGCCGACGACGAGGACGAATTCGGCAAGCGGCTGGCGTCCGGTCTCACGCTCATCGCTACCCTTGAGGGCGCGCCGGTCGGCTTCGTGTCCCTGAAGGGCAAGGACCACATCGATCTTCTCTACGTGCATCCGGATGCAGTGGGGCAGGGGGTTGCCGCGATGCTGTGCGATGCGCTCGAAAAATTAGCCGCGGGGCGTGGCGCCAAGAGCCTCACGGTCGATGCCAGCGACAACGCC
>CAVVZW010000063.1:0-17151 GCA_963752265.1 uncultured Alphaproteobacteria bacterium | reverse complement strand
TCTTTGGTAATAGCAACACTTCCTAGCCTGTACCTTAGCCATTCTCCATTCCCAGGCAGCTTTTCTAACCGGATCATCAGCGCTATATTCCACGTCTGTAATCCACCAGACGTTTAATTTAATCTGCTTCATCTCTTCAGCTTCAGCTTGATAACGTTTTCCAGCCTCAGTTTCTGGGTTAGGTCTGCAAGCTCTCCAACTATCGGGGTTAGCTCTACATACAGCTTCGGCTCTAGCGTATCTAGTCAAAGCTTCAGCCAGTTCTTCCTTATAATTCCTCGCCGGTCACGAGGCGCGTCACGGCGCGGTCCTGCTGTGGGCGGTCCTGCATCGTGTTCTGGACGAAGCCGGCGTTGACCACGATGATTTTATCGCCGTCCAGGCTCGCCGGAATGAAGGCCCAGGTGCCGGGTCCGGAAACATCCTCGCGCACGGCCGAGCCGGAGCTATAGACCATCGCATCGGGAGCGGCATAACTCGCCCTGAAACGCACGCGGCGGAATTCATCCTTTTGCGGCGTGAGCATATTCCATTCCGTGACCGGCGGCAGCGGCACGGGCTCGACCGCCAGCCGCTCCGTCAGCGCCGCGATCAGGGCATGCTTTTCCACGCGGCGCTGCAGCTGCCACACGCCGAGGCCGATAAAAGCGGCGACCATAGCCAACGTGAAGAGGCCGAAGCCGAGCTGCCGCCGCGCCGCGCTTGCGGTCATTTCGGCTCGCGTTCAATTAAACGACCAGGTGCTGCCTTGTGATGGAATTGCAGCGCGATCAGAAGCGCTTTCATCGAACGCAACGGCAGCAGCGTCGTGGCCAGAATCAGCGGCAGCCACAGCACCGCGTGCAACCAGAATGGCGGCTGATACTTCACTTCGACAATCAGCGCGCAGGCCACGACGATCGCGCCCGCCAGCATGATAATAAAAATGGCCGGACCGTCACCCGCATCGATGAACGCGTAGTCCAGTCCGCAAGACTCGCATCGCGGCTTTAGCGTCAGAAAGCCCGAGAACAACTTCCCGCGGCCACAGCGCGGACACTTGCAGGCGAGCCCGCGCATCGCACTCTGGAACAAGGTCGGCGTGTCAGGTTGGGCGCTGTCAGGCGAATTCATGCCAGACAGTCTATCATGCGCGGAGCGGCTAACAAAAAGGGCGGCCAACCGGCCGCCCCTTGCAGCATCATTGACGAGACCTATTCGGCGCCAATCAGCCGGCCGCCGCCGGTGCCCCAGAGATAGATGGCGGCGAACAGGAACAGCCACACCACGTCGACGAAATGCCAGTACCAGGCAGCAAATTCGAAGCCGAGATGCTGGGTCGGCGTAAAATGTCCGGCGTAGGCGCGGGCGAGGCATACGATCAGGAAGATGGTGCCGACCAGCACATGGAAGCCGTGGAAACCGGTCGCCATGAAGAAGGTCGCGCCATAGACGTTGTGGGAGAAGCCGAACAGCGCATGGCTGTACTCATACGCCTGCACGCAGGTGAACAGTGCCCCGAGCACGACGGTCAGAATCAGGCCGTATTTCAGGCCCTGACGGTCATTCTCGAGCAGCGCGTGGTGCGCCCAGGTGACCGTGGTGCCCGACGTCAGCAGCAAAAGCGTGTTGAGCAGCGGCAGGTGCCAGGGATCGAAGGCCTCGATGCCCTTTGGCGGCCAAGTGCCGGGAACGCTGCAGGCCCCCATCGCGGTGTCGGCACCGCATCCGAAAATGGCATCCCGGGCGGCGTGAACCGCATCGGCCGGGAACAGCGCCGAGTTGAAGAAGGCCCAGAACCAGGCGACGAAGAACATCACCTCCGAGGCGATGAACAGGATCATGCCGTAGCGGTGGCTAATCTGCACCACGCGGGTGTGGTCGCCCTTGTACTGCGCCTCGCGGATGACATCCATCCACCAGCTCACCATGGTGTAGAGCACGCCGATAACGCCGACAAAGAAGATGATCGGCGCCGAGCCGGTCATATGGTGCATCCAGGTGATGGCACCGACGGCCATGATGAAGGCCGAGACGGAACCGACGATCGGCCACGGGCTCGGATCGACGAGGTGGTAATCGTGATGCTTGACTTGCGCCGTAGCCATTTTTCGGTCTCTCCGTTAGCAGGGCCTGTTCGGCCGCTTCGTCTCAACGCTTCAATCCAGACTTCGCGATAGCCGCTATTTCCGGCCAAAGTTAAATCTCAAAGGCTGCCCTTTTCGCCTTCCCTGGACTTTTCCGCCTCGCCCGCCGCCAGCGGCTTCGCCACCGGGTCACGGACGGGGTAGAACGTATAGGAAAGGGTGATGGTGTTCAGGCCGTCATTGTCGCTGTCTTTGACAATCGACGGATCGACATAGAACACGACCGGCATGTCGCGCGTTTCGCCCGGCGCCATGGTCTGTTCGGTGAAGCAGAAGCAGTTGATCTTCTCGAAATAAGCGCCGACCGTCAGCGGCGCGACGTTATAGGCCGCCTGCCCGGTCGTCGTGCGCGCGGACTGGTTCGTCACCTTGTAAAAGACGGTCGTGACTTCGCCGATCCTGACCTCGATCTCGGTCTGCTCCGGTTCGAATTTCCAGGGCAGCCCCCCCGCCACGTTGGAATCGAAGCGCACTGCGATTCTGCGCGCCAGCGGCGCGGCCGACGGCGCGGAAGTCGCCACCTGCGTCGTACCGTTGAACCCGGTGGCACGGCAGAACCAGTTATAGAAAGGCACCGCCGCGTAGGAGGCGCCCACCATCAAAACCACCACGAAGCCGCAGATCGCAGCCACCGTTGCGTCACGCCCGAGCCCCTTACGTGAGCTTGACACGCAGTCGGTCTTGGGGCCTGCGGCCGGTTGTTGAGGCATCGTCGGCTCGTTTTTCATATCTGTCACAACGGCCGCACGAGGACGGCTGGCCCCTTGACGAGGGTGACCGCGAAAAACAGCAGGACCAGAACGCCGAGTGCGAGCGCAATCGCGACCGACCGCTGGCGACGGCTTTTCTTCTGTGCCTCGGTGAGGACAATTCCCTCTGCTGGTCTGTCGTTATCGGCCATGAGTGCTGCCATGCGCCTTACCAGATCGCGAGGAGAACGGCGCGGACCACGACCTCGATCAGAAGGGTCGCGAACAGCGCAAACAGATAGAGGATCGAGAATGCGAAAAGCCGGCGCGTGGCGCGCGAGGCCTCAACGCCTTCACGAACACGGAAAACGTTGATCGCCAGCGCCAGCATGCCGGCCCCGAGGACCAGCGAGGTCACGCCATACACCGCATCGAAATAGCCGAGCGGCCAGGGCGCCAGCGCCACCGCGACCAGCACGATCGTGTAGAGCAGAATTTGCAGCCGCGTCGCGTCGGGGCCTGCCACCACGGGCAGCATCGGAACGCCGGCGCGGGCGTAGTCGTCGCTGCGGAACAGCGCCAGCGCCCAGAAGTGCGGCGGCGTCCAGAAGAAGATGATCAGGAACAACAGCAGCGGCTCGACCGAGAGCGAGCCGGTTGCAGCCGCCCAGGCCACCACGGGCGGAAGTGCGCCAGCGGCCCCGCCGATCACGATGTTCTGCGCGGTCCAGCGCTTGAGCGCGATGGTGTAGATCACGACGTAGAAGAAGATCGTGAAAGCCAGCAGCGCCCCGGCGACCCAGTTGACGAGGATGCCGAGCGTCATCACCGAGAAGAAGGCGAGCGTCATGCCGAACGCGAGCGCTTCCGCACGCGTGATGCGGCCGCGCGGGATCGGCCGGTTGGCGGTGCGCGACATCAACGCATCGATGTCGCTCTCGTACCACATGTTCAGCGCGCCCGAGGCTCCCGCGCCGACCGCGATGCAGAGGATGGAGGTGAAAGCCAGCACCGGATGGACATGCACCGGCGCGATCACGAGACCGACCAGCGCGGTGAAGATCACCAGCGACATCACCCGCGGCTTCAGGAGCGCGACGTAATCGGCGACGTCGGCTTCGGAAATCCGTGGGGTGAATTCGATGCTGCTGTGATCGACGACCGACAAGACGGCTCTCGCTCCTTCAAAATATGAGAACGCGGCGCTTTAGCGCGCCGCGTGGCTCATTACTGCACGCGTGGCAATACCTCGAACTGGTGGAACGGAGGTGGCGACGACAGCGTCCATTCCAGCGTGGTCGCGCCAGCTCCCCAAGGATTGTTGGCAGCCTGCTCCTTGCGCACAAAGGCGTCGATCACACCGTAAATGAAGATAAGCACGCCGAAGCCCGAGATGTAGGAGCCGATCGACGAGATGAAGTTCCAACCGGCGAAAGCATCGGGGTAATCGACATAACGGCGGGGCATGCCGGACAGCCCGAGGAAGTGCTGCGGGAAGAACACCAGGTTGACACCGATGAAGGTGAACCAGAAATGCAGCTTTCCGACGCGCTCCGAATACATGTAGCCGAACATTTTCGGGAACCAGTAGTACCAGCCGGCGAAAATGCCGAACACCGCACCGAGCGAAAGCACATAGTGGAAGTGCGCGACGACGTAGTAGGTGTCCTGCAAAACGCGGTCGACACCAGCGTTGGCCAGAACGACGCCGGTGACGCCGCCGAGCGTAAAGAGGAAGATGAAGCCGATCGCCCACAGCATCGGCGTCTTGAATTCGATCGAGCCGCCCCACATCGTGGCGATCCACGAGAAGATCTTCACGCCGGTCGGCACCGCGATCACCATGGTGGCCGCGACGAAATAGGCCTGCGTCGCGCTGGACATACCGACCGTGTACATGTGGTGCGCCCACACCACGAAGCCGATACCGCCGATCGCCACCATCGCATAGGCCATGCCGAGATAGCCGAACACCGGCTTCTTGGCGAAGGTCGAGACGATCTGGCTGACCATGCCGAAGGCGGGAAGGATCAGGATGTAGACTTCGGGATGGCCGAAGAACCAAAACAAATGCTGGAACAGCACTGGATCGCCGCCGTGCTCGGCGTCGAAGAAGGCGGTACCGAAATTGCGGTCGGTCAACAGCATGGTGATCGCACCAGCGAGCACCGGCAGCGACAACAGCAGCAGGAAAACCGTGACCAGGATCGACCACACGAACAGCGGCATCTTGTGCAATGTCATGCCGGGCGCGCGCATGTTGAAGATCGTGGTGATGAAGTTGATGGCGCCGAGAATCGACGAGGCGCCGGCCAGATGCAGCGACAGGATCGCGAAATCGACCGCCGGTCCCGGATGGCCCGACGTCGACAGCGGCGCGTAGATCGTCCAGCCCGCGCCGACCCCGGGAGAGCCGGGTTCGCCTTCGACGAAGGTCGAGATCAGAAGCAACGCGAAGGAAGCCGGCAGCAGCCAGAACGAAATGTTGTTCATGCGCGGGAAGGCCATGTCGGGCGCACCGATCATCAGCGGCACGAACCAGTTGCCGAAGCCGCCAATCATCGCCGGCATCACCATGAAGAAGATCATGATCAGGCCGTGCGAGGTCACGAAGACGTTGTAGGTGTGGTTTTCGTGGAACAGCTGCACCCCCGGATACATCAGCTCGATCCGGATCGCGATCGACATCGCACCACCGATGATCCCGGCGATGATCGCAAACACCAGGTACATCGTGCCGATGTCCTTGTGATTGGTCGAATAGACGAAACGCCGCCATCCGGTCGGATGGTCGTGAGCATGATCGTCATGGGCGTGATCGTCGTGTGTTGCTGCGGTGGTTGCCATTTTCAAAAATCCTGCCTTGCAGTCCCTTGATAGGACCTCGCCGGTCCCGTCGCCCTTGTCCCAAATGCGCGCGTTAGTGCACCGCGCCGTCCACTGCCGAAGCGTAGTTCGAATCTCCGGCGGACGAGAATTGCTTCTTTGCGTCGATCAGCCACTTCGCGAACTCTTCATCGGTGACCACCTTCACCACAATCGGCATATAGGCGTGGTCCTTGCCGCAGAGCTCTGAGCACTGGCCGTAGAACATGCCGGTCTTGGTGGCCTTGAACCAGGTTTCGTTGAGTCGGCCCGGAATGGCGTCGATCTTGATGCCGAAGGCCGGCATCGCGAAGGAATGAATCACGTCCGTAGCGGTGGTCTGGACGCGGATGATCTTGTTCACCGGCACCACGACGTTGTTATCAACCGCCAGCAGCCGCGGCTGCTCACATTTGAGGCGCTTCTCGTCGCAGGCTAGCAGCGCATCGAATTCGATCTTCGCCTCGGGGTAATTGTAGGTCCAGTACCACTGCTTGCCCGTCGCCTTGATCGTCAGATCGGCCTTGGGAATATCGAGTTCCTGAAACAGCAGGCGGAACGACGGCACCGCGATGCCGACCAGAATCAGCACGGGAATGAGCGTCCAGGCCACCTCGATCAGGGTGTTGTGGGTCGTTTTGGAAGGAACCGGGTTGGCCTTGGCGTTGAACTTGACGACAATAATGACAAGCAGCGCCAGCACGAACAGGGTGATGATGGTGATCAGAACAAACAGGAAGTTATGAAACCAGGTAATGTTGTCCATGACGGGAGAAGCTGAATTCTTGCAGCTTGTACTCCCACGGCGCCGGCTGACCCAGTTCGGCAAACGCCTGCCCGCAAGCACCCATCGCGGTGCCGACCACCGCCCAACCCAGCAACCGACGGCCGATTTGGCCCTTCGACAACTTCATGTCGCTCGCGCTCCCTAAAGAATAAAATCCCCTCGCACATTCTCCCCGAAGGCAAAGAATGGCGCATCATTCACCCATCCCGGCAAACGGCCTTGGCACGCGCTTTCGAAGTACACGGGGCCAACTTGCTAGAATGCGTCAAAATCCAGCCTCTCAAACCATAATTCCAAGGCCATCGCAATGCAGTAGTACGGCCGACAGGGGTGCATGAACGGCTATTCTGAGGATGTGATGCGATTGTCCCAATTTCCCGGGAAATCAGCATGAACTCCCGGTTTTATCCCCCTCATGGCTTGACAGGCGCATTACCGGTTGTACGCACAGAAACGTTGCGCTTGAGGGGTCTGATTCGTTGATCAGGCTGGTGTTGGCGGCTCGGAAGTCCGCATCCTTGCGGCCTGCTGGCGTCCAGTCAGTCATCAAGGCGCCGTCATTACCGTATCGGTTGGGTCACGACCGGCTTTGCCAATGAAACAAGCCGAAGAAATATCAAGGGATCGACCCTGATGGGGCCTTCGAAATACCCGGCCAGTTCCGCTTCCCGCCGCAAAAGGGCAATCCGTATCCGGAACTTCCGCCCGATCAACAGAGCAGTGGCAGGCCTCGCCATACTCGGCTGGCTCGGCCTCTCGCAACCGGCGAGCGCCCAGGGTGTGGTGCGCTCGGTCCACGGCGACTGGCAGGTTCGCTGCGATACCCCGCCCGGCGCGCAAGCCGAGCAATGTGCCTTGGTTCAGAGCGTGGTATCCGACGACCGCTCCAACGCCACCCTGACGGTCATCGTGCTCAAGACCGCCGATCAAAAGAGCAAGCTCTTGCGGGTGGTCGCCCCTCTTGGCGTGCTTCTGCCGTCCGGCCTCGGCCTGAAGCTCGACAATGTCGATGTCGGCCGCGCCGGCTTTGTCCGCTGCCTGCCCATGCCGAGTGGCTGTGTGGCCGAGGTTGTCCTCGACGACAAACTTCTGGGTCAGCTCAAAACCGCCAAGACGGCCACTTTCATCATCTTCGAGACGCCCGAGGAGGGCGTCGGCTTCCCGCTCAGCCTGGGTGGCTTCAGCGAAGGCTATGACAAATTGCCGTGAGGCATTGTGCCTCGCTTTATGACACGCCTCGCCCCTCCCTTTCGCAGGCAATCGCGCCTATTTTGGACAGTGTGGCCCGGAGTAGATCCGGGTTACCGTGATGTAAGGCGACCGCTCCGCAGGTTTTTGCTTAAGTGACCGATGCCGGAGGGTTGCAATAGCCCACAGGTTGTTGCGGACGAAGCCGGACGATAAGGAAAATTGGAGTACGCATGACGCCCCCAACCTCGCTTCTCGATCGCGCCCAACTCGACCGCGATGCCGTACGACACGAAATTGCGCGGGGTCTTTCCGGCGCCGACGACGGCGAGCTGTTTCTGGAATACAGCCAGAGCGAAGCCTTGATGTTCGACAACGGCCGGCTGAAGCAGGCAACCTACGACACCAGCCAGGGTTTCGGCCTGCGTGCGGTCAAGGATGACGCGGTCGGCTATGCACACGCTTCCGACGTCTCGCTGCCGGCGCTGATTCGCGCCGCAGACGCTGTTGCGGCGGTGCGCGGCGGCTATAGCGGGGTATTGGCAGCGCCGCCGGCGCACACCAATGTGCGGCTTTATGGCGATGAAAATCCGCTGGACGGGCCCGGCTTCGAGACCAAGGTCAAGCTACTCGCCGAAATCGACGCCTATGTCCGCGATAAGGAGCCGCGGGTGCGGCAGGTGACGGTCAGCCTCGGCGCGAGCTGGCAGGTCGTCGAGATCCTGCGGCCCGACGGCGAAAGCTATCGCGACATCCGCCCGCTGGTGCGGGTCAATATTTCCGTCGTCGCCGGCCAGGGTGACCGCCAGGAAAGCGGTTCCCGAGGTTATGGCGGCCGCGAGGGCTATGCCCGCTTCATCGAAACCAAGGCCTGGCGCGAAGCCGCTGACGGTGCGATCCGCGAGGCGCTGGTCAATCTGGAATCCATCCCGGCCCCCGCAGGCGAAATGGACGTCGTGTTGGGCGCAGGCTGGCCCGGCGTGATGTTGCACGAAGCGGTTGGTCATGGCCTTGAGGGCGACTTCAACCGCAAGAAAACGAGCGCCTTTGCAGGCCTGATGGGCCAGCAAGTCGCCGCCAAGGGCGTCACCGTGGTTGACGACGGCACCATGGCCTCGCGCCGCGGTTCGCTCTCGATCGACGACGAAGGCACGCCGACCAACCGCACCGTGCTGATCGAGGACGGCATCCTCGTCGGCTATATGCAGGACCGGCAGAATGCCCGGCTGATGAACATGAAGCCAACCGGCAACGGCCGCCGCCAGGACTATGCCCACGTGCCGATGCCGCGCATGACCAACACCTACATGCTGTCGGGCGGCCATGATCCGGCGGAAATTCTCAGCTCCGTGAAAAACGGCATCTATGCCGCCAATTTCGGCGGCGGCCAGGTCGATATCACTTCCGGCAAATACGTATTCCAGTGTACCGAAGCCTACCGCGTCGAGAACGGCAAGGTGGGAGCTCCCCTGAAGGGCGCGATGCTGATTGGCAACGGACCGACCGATATGCATCGCATCACCATGATCGGCAACGACCTCGCGCTCGACACCGGGATCGGCACCTGTGGCAAGAACGGTCAGGGTGTTCCGGTCGGTGTCGGCCAGCCGACGCTGCGGATGGAACGTATTACGGTTGGAGGTACCGGTTCATGACCATGGAACGGCAAACAATGGGCACGCGCGCGCGGGGCTGGGGTGCTCAGTTGCTTCAGTTTGCGGCTGCGCTGGCACTGGTTTTCCTGGCGAAGGGCGCCATCGCCGAACCGTTCTATGTCCCGTCGGGCTCGATGGAGCCGACGTTGCTGATCGGTGATGCCCTGCTCGCGTCGAAATTCCCTTATGGCTACGGGACGGCGTCGCTGCCGATCCAGATCAACCTGCCCGAAACCGGCCGCGTGTTCGGCAATCCGCCCAAGCGCGGCGATGTCGTCGTGTTCCGCTGGCCGGGCGACCGCTCGCAGGCCTGGGTCAAGCGCGTCGTTGGACTGCCCGGCGACCGCATTCAAATGCGCCAGGGCCAGCTTTTCATCAACGACCGCGGAGCCTCGCTGAAGGCCGACGGTATCGGCGAGGTCGAGGATGAACGCGGAGAAACCGAGCCGGCGCGCCGCTTCATCGAGACGCTGCCGGGTGGTGTCAGCCACGCGATCTTCAAGATTCGCGACAACGGCCGGCTCGACAATACGGCCGAGGTCACCGTGCCCGCAGGCTATCTGTTCGTGATGGGCGACAACCGCGACAACTCCGCCGACAGCCGCGTGCCGCTTCGCGACGGCGGCGTCGGAATGTTGCCGATCGACGATCTGGTTGGCCGCGCCGACGCCGTGATCGGCTCGTGGGATCTCGGCATCCGCGAACAGCCGGTCTGGACCTGGCTGTCCGGTTTCCGGCTCGCGCGGTTCTTCACCTCGGTTCAGTGAACGAGCGTTTGCTGCGTCCTAAAAGGACGTCGTCAAATCCGTCAGCCATTGCGGCGAGGCCTCAACCAATGCGGCCTCGACCCGCTTGTCGGCGCCGCTGACGATCGCAACCCCGATCAGGATAAAGGCCGCGCCAAGCAGGCCCTTGCCCAATTTCCCGGCCGACATCAGGTTGGTGCGAAAGCGCATCAAGGTTGCCCGTGACAGCAAGCCGAGCAGAACCAAGCGGCAAGCCTGCGCCGATGCCGAACACGGCCATCGTGAGCGTCACGCTCGGCAGGTCGTGTCCCTGAGAGGCGAGCAGCGACGCCGCCCCCAGCGTCGGGCCGACGCAAGGCGACCATACCGCGCCGAGCAGAAGGCCGATTCCGAACTGGCCTGCGAGACCCGAAGCTGCAAATCCGCCGAAATGCCGATCGGCCCAGGCCGCAACCGGACTGCCTGCTCCGGCAAGCCGTGCCTGCCATGACGGCACCACAAGAACAGCACCGAGCACGATCATGATTGCCGCCGCAGCGAGACGGAACTGGCCTGCATCAATGCCAAGCCCAAATCCCACCAAAGCCAGCAACAGGCCAAGCCCGGTAAATGACAACGCCAGACCCGCCGCCAAAGCGACCGCGCCAAGCGGATGAACGGCCACAGCCGCGCCCAGCACGATCGGCACCAGTGGCAACACGCAAGGCGACAGGATCGACAAGATCCCGGCGGCAAACGCCAGCGCGAACGTGGTCACTTAAAAATCATCAGAGGCTGAGCGTCTTAAAGACTCTTGTCGAGCAGGGCTGCGATCGAAGCTTCCCTGGTATCACCAACGGAGCGTCCCTGTTCGGCACTGCCCTTGAAGATGATCAGGGTCGATTGCATCTGTGCGCCGAACTGCCTCACGACCGGCTTCATCGCATCGAAATCGACACGAAAGATTTTCAGATCCTTGAATTTTTCGGCCGAGGTCAACTTGTCGAGAATTGGATTCTGAGCCTTGCAGGTCGGGCACCAGTCGGCGTGGATTTCAACCAGAATGGGGCTTCCCGACGCCTGCGCCGCCTTGAACGCCTCGGCCGAGAATGGAACGGCTGTGTTATTGGCCCACGCCGGCACAAGTGGCGTGGCCATCGCCAGGATCCCTGCGAGAGCGCCCGCGATCAATGCACCATTCAAAAACCTGCGCGTGAAGATCATCGTTAGCTCCGTGGTTGGCATTTGGCTTCCGGCTATCCGGCCCATCGACGGCGGCCGCGTGCGGGCCCTGGCGTAGATACGCAGCATAGGACCGCGATGTTACCTGACAACGCCGGACGTGAAGCCCGGCTTGCGCCGCGGCGGCTTGATTTCTTTCTTCAAAAAACAGTGAGGCTCGCGGCCGACATATCCGGCACGCGCATAGGTCCAGGCCCGGCATTTATTGTCGGAGACGCATGCCGCCTTGCAAATCTCGTCGCTCTCGCCGCGCTTGAGCTCAAAAGTACGATAATCGCCGCCTGCGCGGTCAATCGAGGTCTCGACCGCGCCGTTGCGCGGTTCGACCACGCCGGCGCCACGCACGCCCGAGACGCAGCAGTCGTCCGCTATCCGCCCAGGCACGCTGTTCTTCAGCCAGCAGACCGCCGCACGGGAATTTTCGCTCGGATAGTTGAAGCTCCAGGCGCGGCAACGCCGGTCTCGTTCGCAGACCAGCGCACACTCGGCCGGATCGCCCGAGGGCACCGGCGAACTCTGATAATCGCCGCCCGGCCGATCGAAATTGGACTGCGCCTGGGCCGGTCGGTTGGCGATCATGACAGCGAAGAGAACGAGCGTCCCCAAACACGCCAGTGAGAGGCGACCTCCCCACATTCGCAATGCTTTCAACCGATTGGAGTTACCCGCAGAGTGCGGGCCAGTGACCCTGCCATTTGATCGCCATGAACCTGTACGGCTGATGAACGGCGCGTGGTGCTTCCAGCCGGCCCTTGTTCTAAAAGGCGTATTCGCCGTAGGCGGGTTCGACCGAGCCGTGCCAGGGGCCCCTGAACTTCGCCAGCATTTCCTCGGCCGGCGTCACCCCGGCGTCGATGATGCGATCGAGCGGCTCCAGATAACGCGTCTCGTCACGCCCGGAGTGATCGACATGGCCGCGGCGGCGCAATCCGGCATGCGCCAGTGCCAGGCACTCTTTGGCGACTTCGAAGATATAACGATTCTTGATCCTGGCCTTGAAGCCCAGGCGCGGCACGTCATCCCGCAGCGACTGTTTTTCGAAAGCATTCCAGCCTTTGACGATGTCCCAGGCCGCATTCAGGCTGGTGTCGTCATAGAGCAATCCGACCCAGAAGGCCGGTAGCGCCGGCAAACGGCCCCATGGCACGCCGTCGGCGCCACGCATTTCCAGATAACGCTTCAACCGCACCTCGGGGAAAATCGTCGAAAGATGATTGGCCCAGTCCGACAAGGTAGGCCGCTCGCCGGGGAGCGCGGGGTTTTTCCCGTCGAAGAAATCCCGGAACGAAGAGCCTGCGACATCGATATAGCTGTCGCCGCGCTTGACGAAATACATCGGCACATCCAGCGCATAGTCGACCCAGCGCTCGAACCCCATGCCATCCTCGAACGCCCATGGAATCATTCCGGCCCGCGCATTGTCGGTATCGCGCCAGATTTCCGAGCGGAACGACAGAAAGCCGTTTGGCTTGCCTTCCGTGAAGGGCGAGTTGGCGAACAAAGCGGTGGCGACAGGCTGCAACGCCACCGATACCCGCAATTTCTTGACCATGTCGGCTTCGGAGGAGAAGTCGAGATTGGTCTGCACCGTGCAGGTTCGGTACATCATGTCGAGGCCATAACGGCCGACCTTCGGCATGTAGTTGGTCATGATCTTGTAACGGCCCTTGGGCATGACCGGAATCTGCGCCCGGGACCAGGACGGCGTCATGCCTAGTCCCAGAAAGCCGATCCCCAACGGCGTTGCGATCTCACGCACCTGCGCCAGGTGCGCCATCAACTCGCTCTGGGTTTGATGCACGGTCTCCACCGGCGCGCCGGATAATTCGAACTGTCCGCCCGGCTCGAGCGAAATCGCCCCGCCGCCTGTGACATCATAGAGCCCGATGATATTGCCGCGCTCCATGATCGGCTCCCAGCCGAGCAGAAGCTGCATGCCTTCCAGGAGCGCACCGATGCCACGGGTGCCTTCGTAAGGCACCGGCTCGTGGCCGCTCAACGTGAACGGCGTTTTTTCGTGCTCGGTGCCGATCCGGAATTCGGAAGGCGGCTTTACGCCAGCCTCAAGCCAGGCGACGAGTTCGTCGCGCGACTGAAGGGGCGTCATATCGATCTGGTCACGCGCCATGCAAATTCCGGATGTGAGGCGCTGCGACCGAACGCGCGCGGTGTCGGAGGCTCCCGCACACCCAGGGGTTTGCGGGGGTGAGAGAAAGGGACGGTATCATCGGGCGGACGCACCATCTTTGACGACGAGTGACGGCGCCTCGGCACAGGAGCAGCCGAGACGGTCCAGCAGCCCACAAAGCTTTACGGCATCCGCATCCGACAGTTTCGAACCGACATACTTTTCGATTCCCGCGGAATAGGCGCTCCACATTTTCTTTTGCAGCTCGCGCCCGGCTTCCGTGATCTCGACGAACTGGCCCCGTTTGTCGATCTTGCATTCGCGGCGCGCCGCCAGGCCTTCGTCCACCAGCCGGTCGATCAGGCGCGAGGTCGAATATTGCGGCAACAACATCTGCTTTTCCAGTTCCACCGGACGCAGCTCGCCGGCAGGCGCGCGGGACAGTTCGAGCAACGCGTCGTACCAGGCGAGCGGCGGGAAGCCGGCCTTCTTCAGGTCGTGTTCGACGGCATCGAGCACCCGGGTCTGGACCCGCATCAGGCGAATCCAGACGGCCGTCGCTTCCGTTGAAGGTTTGCGTTTCATGGTCCCGGCCTACAATATTCGAAGCACTCTACCGCACTTGATGCACATGCATCAATGTTGACTGTTTCATGCAAATGCATTTAGTCATGCATGGCCGCTTTGCCATCATCCACCGGAGGATACCCCCATGAAACTCTATTATGCGCCCGGAGCCTGCTCGCTTTCGCCCCACATTGCGCTCTCGGAAGCAGGCCTTCCTTACGAACTGGTCAAGGTCGACCTGCGCGCCAAGAAGCTCGAAAACGGTGACGATTTTCTAAAGATCAATCCCAAGGGCCAGGTGCCGGCGCTGGCGCTGGACAGCGGCGAACTCGTGACCGAAGGCCCGGTCATCGTGCAGATGATCGCCGACAGCGTGCCAGCCAAGCACCTGGCGCCCGGCCGCGACAGCGTCGAGCGCTACAAGCTTCAGGAATGGCTCGCCTACATCAACGGCGAATTGCACAAGAACATCGGCCCGTTGTTCAACCCGATGCTTCCGGACGAAGCCAAGGGTGTCTTCAAGGACCGGGCGATGAGCAAGTTCAAATATGTCGACAGCCAGCTGGCTGGCCACGAATACCTGCTCGGCAAGAACTTCACGGTCGCCGACGGCTATCTGTACGTGATGCTGCGATGGGCCGAGGGAATGAAGTTCGACCTTTCGGGATTGAGCAACCTGCTCGCCTTCAAAGACCGCATCGCCGCACGCCCGAAGGTGCAGGAAGCGCTCGTCAAGGAAGGCCTCGCCAAGGCGGCGTGATCCTTTCTTACCTCACCTTGAAAAGGCGAGGTCGCTTTGCTCGCCGCGCGAGCAAACGGGAGGGGATCTCAGTGACCTTCACCAACTTGGTGACCCCACCCCGGCCCTCCCCCTTTCAGGGGGGAGGGAGAAGAGGCGTCACTCCGCCGCTTGGGCTGCGATCTTCTTCGGCGGGAAGCGGCCATAGAAAGTCTCGCCTTTGGCAGCCATTTCCTCCAGCAGTTTCGGCGGGGTGAAGCGCGAGCCGTATTTGGCCTCCAGCTTGTGGCACAGCTCGACGAACTTTTTCGTTCCCATGAAATCGATATAGGACAGCGTGCCGCCGGTGAACGGCGCAAAGCCGAAGCCGAGGATCGAGCCGACATCGGCCTCGCGCGGATCGGTGATGACATGATCCTCCACGGTGCGCGCCGCTTCGACCGCCTGCACCACCAGGAAGCGCTGCTTCAACTCCTCGACATCGAGCGTATCGGGATCGAGGTGTTTTGGCTGAAAGCCACCAAGCGACGGCCACAGGCTCTTCTGGCCCTTGCCCTTCTCGGGATAGTCGTAAAAGCCTTTGCCGTTCTTGCGGCCGAAACGGCCTTGCTTCTCGACCATCTCGACCAGAAGCTTCTTCTGGGCCTGGTCGATCGCATTGGGTCCAAGATCGGCTTCGGTCGCCTTCATGATCTTGAGCACGAGATCGAGCGCCACTTCATCGGACAGCGACAACGGTCCGACCGGCATGCCCGCCATCTTCGCGGTGTTTTCGATCATCGCCGGAGGCACGCCCTCCATCAGCATTTCCAGGCCCTCGGCGGTGAAACGCAGCACGCAGCGGTTGGCGAAGAAACCGCGGAAGTCATTCACCACGATCGGGGTCTTGCCGATCTGACGCACATAATCGAGGGCGGTTGCGAGCGCGACATCGCCGGTGTTCTTGCCGACGATGATTTCGACCAGCATCATCTTCTCGACTGGCGAGAAGAAGTGAATGCCGATGAACTTGCCCTGGTCCTTGAATTCCTCGGCCAGCGAATTGATCGGCAGCGTCGAGGTGTTGGAGGCAAAGATTGCGTCGCCCCTCAGGAGCGGTTGCGCCTTGGCGTAGGTTTCGGCCTTCACTTTGCGGTCCTCAAACACCGCCTCAATGACGAGATCGCAATCTTTCAGGGCGTTATAATCTGGCGTCGCCGTGATGCGCGACAGGATCGCGTCACGATCGCTGTCCTTGGCGCGGCCTTTCTTGATGAGGTCGTCGATCACCGATTGCGCGTGAGCCTTGCCCTTGTCGGCGCTTTCCTGGTCGCGGTCGATCAGGATCACGTCGATGCCGGCACGTGCCGAGACATAACCGACGCTGGCGCCCATGAATCCCGCGCCGATCACGGCGAGCTTCTTGACCTTGGTCGGAGGCACATTTTGCGGACGCCGCGCGCCCTTGTTCAATTCCTGCATCGACAGAAATAGCGAGCGGATCATCGCGGCGGCTTCGTTCGAGCGCAATATCTGCGTGAAGTAGCGCGACTCGACCCGCAAGGCGGCGTCGATCGGCAGCTGCAAGCCTTCGTAGACACATTGCATGATGGCGCGCGCCGCCGGGTAGTTGTCGAAGGTCTCGCGGCGGAAGATGGCGTTGCCGGCCGGGAACATCATCATGCCGGCCTTGGAGTAGACGGGACCGCCCGGCAGCTTGAACGATTTGTCGTCCCAGGGCGCGACCGCTTTGCCGCCGCCCTTGATCCAGTCCTTGGCCGCCTTGATGAGATCGGCCGCCGGCACAATCGCGTGGATCAGGTTGAGCGCCTTGGCCTTGTCGAGATTGACGGCCTCGCCCTTAAGCAGCAATTGCATCGCGTCTTGCGGCGACACGATACGCGGCACGCGCTGCGTACCACCCGCGCCGGGGAACAGTCCGACCTTCACTTCAGGCAACCCGAGGCGGGTTTTAGGATTTTGCGCCGCGACGCGATAGTGGCAGGACAGCGTCAGTTCGAACGCGCCACCGAGCGCAAGACCGTTGATCGCCGCGGCCCACGGCTTGCCCGAGGTTTCGATCGAACGAAACACCAGCGAGGATTTGCGGCTCTCGTCAAACAGCATTTGATTGGCGGCGACCTCGCCCTTGGCCTTGAGCAGATCGGCATATCGGCGGTTCATACCCTCGAGCATCGACAGGTCGGCGCCAGCCGAAAACGCTTCCTTGCCCGAGGTGACGACGACGCCCTTCACTGCCGCATCAGCCGAGGTCTGCTGCACGATCTGTTCGAGTTCCAGAATCGTAGTCTCGTCCAGCACGTTCATCGAACGCCCTGGAATATCCCAGGTCACCAGCGCAATGCCGTCGGCGTCGGTCTCGACTTTGAAATTCTTGAAAGCCATTTGTCGCTCCTAAAGTCGGAAGGTCTGTTTCTGCTCGCCGCGAGGGCAGCCTGCT
>CAVVZW010000062.1:0-4020 GCA_963752265.1 uncultured Alphaproteobacteria bacterium | reverse complement strand
GACTTCGGCGATGTTACGAACTTGTGTGGTGAGGTTTGCCGCCAGCAGGTTGACGTTGTCGGTGAGGTCTTTCCAGGTACCACCGACACCGGGCACGACGGCCTGGCCGCCCAGCCGGCCCTCGGTACCGACTTCGCGCGCCACGCGCGTCACTTCGGCCGCGAAGGAGCGAAGCTGCTCGACCATGGTATTCAAGGTGTCCTTGAGCAGCAGAATTTCGCCGCGCACGTCCACCGTAATCTTCTTCGACAGGTCGCCGCCAGCGATCGCGGTAGCGACCTCGGCGATGTTGCGGACCTGGGCTGTGAGGTTCGACGCCATGAAGTTGACGTTGTCGGTGAGATCCTTCCAGGTGCCGGCGACTTCAGGCACTTCGGCCTGGCCGCCGAGCTTGCCTTCGGTGCCGACCTCGCGCGCCACGCGCGTCACTTCCGAGGCAAAGGCATTGAGCTGGTCCACCATCGTATTGATGGTGTTTTTCAGCTCGAGAATTTCACCCTTAACGTCAACCGTGATCTTGCGTGACAAGTCACCGCGGGCCACGGCAGTGGTGACTTCGGCGATGTTGCGGACCTGCGCCGTCAAGTTGCTGCCCATGGAATTGACGCTGTCGGTAAGGTCTTTCCAGGTGCCGGCGACGCCCGGCACGTTGGCCTGACCGCCGAGCCGGCCTTCGGTGCCGACCTCGCGCGCCACGCGCGTCACCTCGCCCGCGAAGCGGTTAAGCTGGTCCACCATGGTGTTGAGCGTTTCTTTCAGCTGCAAGATCTCGCCACGCACGTCGACCGTGATCTTGCGCGACAGGTCGCCGCCGGCAATCGCGGTTGCGACTTCGGCGATATTACGAACCTGCGCCGTCAAGTTGCCCGCCATCGAGTTGACGGAGTCGGTGAGGTCCTTCCACGTGCCGGCGACGCCGGTCACCTGGGCCTGACCGCCGAGCTTGCCGTCGGTGCCGACTTCGCGCGCCACGCGCGTGACTTCGCCGGCGAAGGCGTTGAGCTGGTCCACCATGGTGTTGAGCGTTTCTTTCAACTGAAGGATTTCGCCCGACACGTTCACGGTGATCTTTTTCGACAAGTCGCCCTTCGCCACGGCGGTCGCAACTTCGGCAATGTTACGCACTTGGCCGGTCAGGTTGGACGCCATCGAGTTGACGCTGTCGGTGAGATCCTTCCAGGTGCCGGCGACGCCGCGAACGTTGGCCTGGCCGCCGAGCTTGCCTTCGGTGCCGACCTCGCGCGCCACGCGCGTGACTTCGCCGGCAAAGGCGTTGAGCTGGTCCACCATCGTGTTGATGGTGTCTTTCAATTCCAGAATTTCGCCGCGCACGTCGACCGTAATTTTCTTAGACAAGTCGCCGTTGGCGACCGCGGTCGTCACTTCGGCGATGTTGCGAACCTGCGCCGTCAGGTTACCCGCCATGGAGTTGACGCTTTCAGTCAAATCCTTCCAGGTGCCGGCGACGCCGAGCACGTTGGCCTGGCCGCCGAGCCGGCCCTCGGTGCCGACTTCGCGCGCCACGCGCGTGACTTCGCCGGCAAAGGCATTGAGCTGGTCCACCATGGTGTTGAGCGTTTCTTTCAACTGAAGGATTTCGCCCGATACGTTCACCGTGATTTTTTTGGACAAATCGCCGCCGGCAATCGCGGTCGCGACGTCGGCGATGTTGCGGACCTGGGCTGTCAGGTTCGACGCCATGAAGTTGACGTTGTCGGTGAGGTCCTTCCAGGTGCCGGCCACACCCGGCACCTGCGCCTGGCCACCGAGTTTGCCTTCGGTGCCGACCTCGCGCGCCACACGCGTCACTTCCGAAGCGAATGAGTTGAGCTGGTCGACCATCGTGTTGATGGTATCTTTCAGCTCCAGAATTTCGCCGCGCACGTCCACCGTGATCTTGCGTGACAAGTCACCGCGGGCGACCGCCGTCGTGACGTTGGCGATGTTGCGGACCTGTGCGGTCAGGTTGCCGCACATCGCGTTCACCGAGTCCGTCAGGTCCTTCCAGGTGCCGGCGACGCCGGGCACTATCGCCTGACCGCCGAGCTTGCCGTCGGTGCCGACTTCGCGCGCGACACGCGTGACTTCCGACGCGAAGGAGCGTAGCTGATCCACCATCGTGTTGATGGCTTCCTTCAGCTGAAGGATTTCACCGCGCACGTCGACCGTGATCTTCTTCGACAAGTCGCCGTTGGCGACGGCGATGGTAACCTCGGCGATGTTACGAACCTGGCCGGTCAGGTTGTTGGCCATCGAGTTGACGCTCTCGGTCAGGTCTTTCCACACGCCGGTCACTTCGGGGACTTGCGCCTGTCCGCCGAGCTTGCCCTCGGTGCCGACCTCGCGCGCGACGCGCGTCACTTCGGAAGTGAATACGGAAAGCTGCTTGATCATCGTGTTGACGATCGTGGCCGATTGCAAAAATTCGCCGCCGAGCGGGCGGCCGTCGACGTCGAGTTTCACGGTTTGCAGCAGGTCGCCCTGCGCCACGGCTGCAACCGCGCGCGTCACTTCGCGTGTCGGCCATAGCAAATCGTCGATCAGCGTGTTGACCGAACCTTCCATGTCGGCCCATGAACCGCTGGCCAGACCGAAGCGGACGCGCTGGCGCGTCTTTCCTTCGCGGCCCACGACCTGGCCGACGCGCTCGAGCTGTTGGGCCATGCGCTGGTTGGCGGCCACGATCTCGTTGAAGGTGTCGGCGATCTTGCCGTCGATGCCGAGGTGATCGCCGGTCATTCGCACCGAAAAGTCGCCGCTGCGCATCGCTTGCAGGGCTTGCAGCAATTCCTGCGACGGATCCGGCTTTCCATTGGTGTAGGGCGGCTTGATTTTGGCGCGGCGGCGCGTGGATGGATTGGCCGAACCGAGATCGCTCATGGAAGTCCCCTCGAAGAAGCCGTAAAACGCAGCTTGCCCGCGCGCATGCGAGTCGATTTTCGTACGATCAAATCGTGCGCTCGGCCGCAGCGCAAGCGAAAATACGTTAGATATTACAAAGCGATAGGGTAAAAATCCTGGCCCGAAAGAAACAATTCGGCAGGCGATTAATGGTTCCCGCCAAATTCAAAAATTTTCCGCGGGATGGTTCAGCCAGGCTTATCGTTGTTCCTCGTTGGGAACTCCGGCGCAGCGGCTAGCGCTGCGGGACTTGCCGCCGCGGCGGGCGCGAGCTGACGGCTTGAGGGTCGATCTTCGAAGCAATCTTGTTTGCGCCTTCACTGACACTGAGCAGTGTCTGGCGCGCCTCGTCCATCACGGTCGCCGACTTCCTGTCGAAGGCCTGCGCAAATTCGCGAATGGATCGCAGCTTCTCGAACAGTTCGTCGGCCTTTCCATCGGTAAAACCGGGTAAAAGGTTGTCGATGCCAGCGATGGCCTTGTCGAAGCCCGCAAAGGCAACATCGGCCTTGGCCAGGGTCTGGTCGATGACATCGCCGCGGCTCGCCAGCGAAGCCGTGTAGGTTTCGAAGCTCAGCAGTCCGTCCTTGATGGTCGATTGATTGCCGACGAGGAACTTGTCGACATTGTGTAAGGTGTCGCGGGTCGACTGGATCTCGCTCAGGTCCGCGATCAGGGTTGGAACGCCATCTCTATCGGACGGCGGAGGCGGATCTGACGACTCGCCGCCGACCATTGAAATGGCCGCAATGCCCGTGAGCCCCTGGAATTCCAGTCCGACGACCGTGTCCTTGCGGATCGGCGCATTCTTGTCGACCCTTACCTCGGCGACGACGTTGCGCGGATTGTCGAGCCTGAGCGAAAGGACCTCGCCGATCTGCACGCCGTCAAAATTCACGCTGCCGCCCCGGCGCAGGCCGCTGGCCGAACCGCCTTCGAACACGACGCGCATCCGCGTCTCCTGCGAGACGGCACGGTATTTCCGCACGCCCAAAAGGCCAGACAATCCCGTCGCCAGGATCGCGAGCGTGACGGTTCCGATCATGAGGTTGGTGGCGCGCGTCTTTATCCAGTCGCCTTTGCCCGCCCATTGTACGGGCAAAGCGTATCAGGCGAAAG
>CAVVZW010000061.1:0-33003 GCA_963752265.1 uncultured Alphaproteobacteria bacterium | reverse complement strand
ATAGCTCTTAACAGATGAATTAGTAGATTTATGTTTTTTCCATGATATAATGCCAGGTTGCTCATGATTTGGATAAAAAAATGGATAGATCAAAGGGGAAACCGCTTACCTCAGAGGAAAAAAGGCTAGTAATCACACTAAAAAGTTATTTTGATCGCAATAAGAAAGAATTTGGGTCTAGTGATACTAGTGTACAAATGGTTTCGGATGCACTTGATATAGGATTGGGTACAGTTAATCGTATTATGTCCGCTTATAATAAAGATCCAAAGAGCATTTATGAAGCACCTCAACCTAAAGGACGACCTGTACATTCAATAGATGCTTCGCAACAAGAGATTGTACGAGCATATATTCGTGCTGCAAATGTAGAAGGAATTCATATTACACTTGAAACAATTCGAGATTATCTTCAAAAAAATTTGTCAGATAGATCAAATGAATTGTTCCACATTATGACTCTTTCACGCGCACTAGATCGCTGGGGATTTGAATTTGGGAAAGGAACACGCTCTCAACATTTAAAAGAAAAAGACCATGTCATTGCATTACGACATAATTATTTAAGAATAATGATAAAAAATAGAATAAAAAATTCACATGAAAACACATTAAGGCCAGAAATATATCTAGATGAAACCTATGTCAATAAAAATCATAGTAATGATTTTGTTTGGTATTCCAGTGACGATGGGCCATGGGTTCAAAAGCCAACAGGAAACGGCGAAAGACTCATTATAATTAATGCAATATCGAAACATGGATGGGTTAAAAATGCGAGGGTAGTATTTAAAAGCACAAGAAAAACAGGGGATTATCATGGACAAATGAATGGACACCTCTTTCAAAAATGGTTCAAAGAAAAATTAATACCCAATATACCAGAACACTCAAATATTATATTAGATAACGCATCTTATCATAATGTTCTCTCAGAAATATCAGCACCAATACCGCAATCATCAAAGTCCAGAATTTACGACTGGCTTTTATTGAATAAAATCCCATGCAATCCTGATTGTTTAAAAGCCGAGTTGGTAGAAATTTTGAAGAAACAACCTGTTGAACCAACGTATATTATAGATGAAATAGCACAAAAAGCTGGGCATCAAATTATCAGAACGCCGCCTTATCATCCTGAACTTCAACCGATAGAAATTTGTTGGGCTGTCTTGAAAAATGAGGTTGCACGAAATTGCAATTTCACAATGATAAATTTAGAAATGCAATTAGAAAAAGCATTTGAAAAAGTCACTGAAGATACCTGTTCTAAGATAATAAAAAAGATCAGGAAAGTTGAAGATAAATTTTGGGCTGATGACAAAATAATAGACGAAATGAATAATGGTGAATCAATATGATGGGTGGCAATAAAATAACCTGACATTATATCATGAAAAAAACAGAAATCTACTAATTCATCTGTTAAGACCTATAATCATGGCGGTGAATTGCTACAAACACTATTTGCTAATATCCATGATTACAGCAAGTTAGCAGAACAAATAAAACTCACATTGCCTGATGGAAAAACTATCCAAGACCTACTGCCTATTGATTCCCCTGAACGGTTACTGGCGTTCTTACAAAAGTCTGATATTAATCCTGCCAACTATCTTGGCAAGGAAAATGTTCTATTGACTATGGTAATGGCAGAAGATGATGCCACTGCTTGTTATCGCCTAGGTCTTTTTGTTGAATATTTCCGCAATTCACTCCCGGCTTTATTGCAAGACTATTGTTTGCCAAATATCCGAATCGCTGAATTAGCAATTAATCACAATAAACCGCAATTATTTATACAATTAGACAGTTTTGGCAGACAGTATACAAAAGATACTAATCAAGTGTTTTCAGGCTTACATGATGCGGTACGTGCCGATCAGTACGATGTCGTTGTCACATTACTCAAACATTATAATGTTGATATACGCAATGATAAACAACAAACGGCACTGATGCTTGCGGCAAGAAAGGCAACGTGAGGATTATAGAATTATTATTACAGCATAGAGCCTCTGCAAATCTCATCGACAAAAATGGCTATAATGCGCTCCATCATGCGCTTGCTGGGAAATCGGAATCAGCGGCCCTATTTCTCTTGCCAATAATACGCAATAAAAATCAAGCTGATTATCGTGGTATTACCACCTTGTTGTTAGCGGCGGAAAAAGGAATGCTCGCCGTAGTCGACCGCTTATGTGCAGAACCTGGAGCGCATACCGTTGATAGGCTAGGACGCAATGCCCTACATTACGCCGCCATTCATGGACAAAGCAAAATAATAGACTATCTAGTAGCGCATGGCTTTGCTGTTGATGAGCCTGAAACACCGACATTGCCTAATAAAATCAACCGTTGTCGTAAGCGTACCGCACTACATTTAGCGGCATGGCGCGGACAGACTGAGGTGGCAATCAAATTGATGGCACTAGGGGCTGATCCAGACAAGGAAGATGCCACAGGCAATACCATGGTTGAATATGGGGTGATGAGTAAATCGGTGGAGATGTTACAACTGATTCAGCAATTGCCTGCTTATCATGATAAAAGCCATGATACACGATTATTACATACAGCCGCCGCTAGCAATCATGTTGAGGTCTTGAGCGAGCTCATTTTAGATGATGTCAATCTTAATGCCGTAGATAAAAGCGGCTCTACGGCATTGCATGTGGCGGCGATTAACAATGCGGGAGATGTGGCAAGTCTCTTAGTTGCAGGCGATGATGTCGCGCCTGATATTGCCAATCATGCAGGTGATACCGCTTTGCATGTTGCGGCACGGCAAGGACATGTCCGATTGATTGAAACCTTAATAGGTGCTCGTGCTGATATAGATAAAAAGAATCAGGCAAAGCTTACCCCGCTCTATATCGCTTGTGAACAAGGGCATCTTGGCGCTGTTAGTAGCCTACTAAAATATAGAGCGGATTTGACCATAGGCAATTCACAAGGGCTAAGCCCTCAACAAATCGCTGAAAACAATGATCATACTGAAATTGTTAAAATACTAAAACATTAGGAAATAAATATGTCTTTTTCCAAGTATAGTCTCTTTTCAGAACGCACTGCATTAAAAGAAGAGCAAGCTTTATTGCAGGAAGTGGATTTTGAGATATTTGCAAAAAAATCCATTGCCTTGGTTAAGAAATACCATCCTGAGGCAAGCCTGCGGCAGTGGCAATTATTTTGTGAGCATCTTAGGCAATTTGATGGTGAAAAATCTGAAAAATTTATGCTACTACAAACTGCTTTTCAATGTCTAAAACAGCCTATTGAAGCAGGAGAGTTAGCTCAATTAATGACTTTGGCTAGTCACTTAAAATCCTTAGATGGTGTACGTTTGTTTCAGCGCTTATTTTGTGCTGATGTGCCAGCAAGCGAAAGGCAAATAAAAAATTATCTAACAGCATTGCAACTGTTAGTAGATTTGTATGAACAACCTCAAATTTTTGATTGTGTTAAAAAGAGCTTACCTAAATTATCGCAATTAATCGACACTCTGCAAGAAAAGCAAGTAGCATACCTCGCAGAAACGTACCCTGTTAATGATATTGATGAGATCATCACACGGTTTAAAACACAAGATGACTTAGTGCAATTTCCTTTGCCTGAAGAAGAATGGTATGAAATCAAGCTCGGATATATGCGGATAAAAAAATACTTGAGTGAGTTAAAGACTGTACCAGACTTACGCTGTGAATATGAAATGCACGATAAAAAAATAGGATTTAGTCACTATGAATCAATTGCTGTTATTATTGAAGCGGTACGTCGTACTTATAAAATGATGCCTTATGATACGCAAATTCTTAGTCTGCTCGCGCTAGTCAATAGCCCTAACACCGGAGGTGGAATAAAAAACCGGATTGCACAAATCAAAACTGGTGAAGGAAAATCAATTATTATTGCAATGCTTGCCGCTCTCATGGCTCTCGATGGTTCGTTTGTTGATATCGTAACATCATCATCGTATTTAGCAATGCGCGATTGCGTGAAATATGCCCCATTTTTTGCAGCATTGGGACTCTCTGTGTCACACATTAGTTACAACAATCCAAAACAACAGCATTTTCATGGGCAAATACTTTATGGCACTAATACTGACTTTGAATTCGCGATGCTGCGCGATGGTTTGTATCATAGCGAATTGCGCTACTCAATGCTTGATGATGAATTGCAGCCTAGAGGATTTGGTGTTGTGATTGTGGATGAAGTGGATAATTTATTTTTAGATACGGCACTGAATTCAGCACGCATGGCAATTCCAGGACATGAAGACTTAGGCTGGATCTATAAACCTATCCTCGCTTTTATAAAAGATTCCCCGACTGGCAGTACATCAGAGTTGCGTGAGTATCTGTTTGCTGTAACACCACGAGAACTGCATGATACGATACAAACAATCACGAATGGCCGTCTTAACAAATGGCTAAAAAGTGCTAGACGCGCAAGGTATGAGAAAAAAGAAAATTACCATTATGTTGTGAAAGATGGGGAAATTGTCATTGTAGATTATGCTAATACTGGCCGCTTACATGAAGGTTGTCAGTGGTCGCACGGCTTGCATCAATTTCTGCAAGCTAAGCACGAGCTAAACGTCACTCCTGAATCACTAACTGCCGCATCCGTATGCCATTCTACATATTTTAATTTGTACTCATTCATTTTTGGACTGACAGGTACTATGGGCGATGCGGTTGAACGAGAAGAAATTAAAAAAATTTATGGCGTTGATAGTTTTGATGTGCCTATGTATTTTCCGAGTAAGCACCAAAAATTACCTTCTGCTATTGTCGATAATAAAAAGCAGCAATTTGCAAAAATTACTGACAACATAAGCACAATGCAATTAGCAAAACGGCCAATATTAATTCTTTTTCGGACGGTCGATGAATCAAAGCAATTTAGCGAGTATCTTTTAGCTAAAAATATGGCTCATCAACTCATCAATGCTATCCAAAGGGAAGACGAAGATTATCTAATTGCACACGCGGGCTTTCCTGGCACGATTACCGTTGCAACCAATACGGCCGGGCGTGGTACTGATATTTTATTATCTCCGGAAAGCAAAAAAGCCGGTGGATTACACATGATTTTTGCTTTTTATCCCGATAATTTGCGCGTAGAGGCACAAGGCGCTGGCCGTGCAGGGCGGCAAGGGCAACCTGGGAGTTGCTGCATGATATTAAGCTCACAGGATGAGTATTTGCAACAGTTACTGAAAAAATATAATTTACCGCCGATATACCATTTTTTTGAGAACATTAAACTGTTTGATGATTTACGTTCTATTGCCATCAAAGAAGAATCTGAACATCGCTATCAATGTTCACGAAAAGAGTCCATTTATTTTTCTAAGTTACAGTTCTTTTTTGATGATTTAAGAGAACTACATCAATTATTTAAAAATGAGGATTTCAAAAAAAAATTTTTAGCAGAATGTCAATTAGAGCATGACCGATCGAATGGCCGTGGAAGGTGGGGTCGGACGTCTCAGGGTGACCGCGGCCGTCGGTGTAGATGCGGCGGATGCGGTTGCCGTCGGATTCGCCCAGCATGGTCACGCGGCCGGGCGAGAACAGGATCTCCATCGCGTTGTGGGTGACCAACATCCAGGACGGGAGCGCTTCGGGCAGGCAATTGGAGAAGACCAGGAAAGGCCGGCCGGCTTTCTCCTCAGCGAACATCTTCGCGATCTTTTTGGCGGCAGCCTCGTTCCACGGCGGCGGATTGGTTTTGACCTGGGCATCCTGATCGCTGATCTTCGGATTCCAGACGCCGCTCCAGTCCGGCAATTTGCCGATGTCCGCCCAGTCCTGGGCCGTCGGCGGCGGATTGATGACCGTGGGCGCCTTCTGCGGCGCCTGCGCATCGGCAATCGAGGGCGACAGCACAAGAGCAACGAGAGCAACTGAAGCGATACCGATGGGACCCGATTTCACGCGCATTTCTCCGAAAGAAAAAGAGTGATCTGAGAGAGGGTCGACAACTCGAAAGCTAGCCAGAACGTGTTTCGATGTGAAGTCAGTGCGTCTTTCAGTCAGTGCATCGTGAAGCCGGTGCCGCGGCCGAGCGAGACCACGCTGATCCACGCCACAAGCGAAATCGTCGCGGCTGTCTTCGCGGCCACCGACGTCGTCGCTCCCGGCGCTTCCCATCGCTCGATGTCGCGCTCGCCGAAAAGATGGAACACGGCCATGTTCAGACCAGCCAGCACCAGCATCACCAGTTTGATCTGAAACAGACGGTTATGGGCGTAATGCGTGGCGTCGGATGAAAACATCAGCGACCCCGTGATCGCAGCCACCGCGAATGCGCCCCAGGTATAGGGGATGACGTCGCGCATCAGCCGCCGCGCGCTGATGTCGAGCGAGGCCAGGCCCAACAACCGCAAGTCGACGATCGAGATGGTTCCGACCACGAGCACAATCGCCAAAACGTGAACGGACTCGATCCACGGAAACAGGATGTCGTTCTCGGCGACCGCGGTGGCGATCCACGTCGACTGTAACCACGCTAGCGCCCCCTCAATATCCACCGAAACAATCCCTGTGATGTCGCATGTCGCTGGTGAACTCGAACGCTGTCAGGCGAAATAGGCGATCCAGCGCCCGGCGAAGATGATCGATGACCACAACATGATCGAGACGATGGCGAGCGTCACGGCGGCTGCGCGGGGTCCCCTGACATCGCCGAACGCGGCGTTGCGCCGGTGGAGAAACTGAAACAACCCGGTGACGATCAGCGCCGCGATCAGAAGCCCCATCTTGAGCTGGAAGGCCGGGTTCTTCAGCGAGCGCGCCGGTTCGGCTGCGATCATGATGATGCCGGTGCCCAGGAGCACGAGCAGCGGCCACCATATCAGCGGCAGGAACCGCGCCTTCACGGCCTCGATCGGACGGTTGGCCCAGAACGCGCCAATCAGGCGCAGATCAAGCATCAGCGCGGAACTGGCGACGATTGCGATGGCGAGGATGTGGATCGTCTGCACGGTCGGAACAACCCAGCCGGCAACCTGGATCCACTGACTAAATGCCGTCTGTTCGATCCAGTGACAGATCTCGTTGAGCGTCATGCGCAGCCGGCACCAAAGCAACGTCCGCGATAGCGCGAACGAGGCGGCACCGTACCCGCAGTACCGAAAACGGAGAAGGCCCGTTTTTCACATGGACGCATGTGAGCAGCGATGGAAACGCTGCTTTCCGCCAGCAGCCCACTCGGCAGAATTTTATCCTCGACGAAAGCCATGCCGGGGAAGAGCAGGTCTCGCCCTTTGCAAAACTCTAGAACGCGGGTTGCTGCGCGACGGGTGGTGTGATGACCAACGGCGGCCTCAGCCTGGCTGGTCGCGCTGCGCCCGGCGGCGGGCGCACCTCGATCGGGGGCGGCAGTGGCGGGAGGACCTGCTGCTGCGCTTGCTGGCTCACAACGGGGGCGTTGGGGGCTGGCGTGTTCGCCGCAGGCACGTTCACGACAGGCGCGTTCACGACAGGCGCGTTCGCCACCGGTGGCGTGGCGGGCGGCCGCGGCGCGCTGACTTTCGGCCTTGGCAGCAGTGGGCGCGGCGCCTCGGCGGACGGCGGGCCGGATGACTGTCCAGCCGAAGCGGCATCCGGCGGGCTCGGCAGCGGCTGAGCCTGCGGCGCGATCGAGGCCGGCGTGGCCTCGCCGTGCTCCATCGAATTGAGCCTTTTGGTTTCGCGATCGATCGCCCTCACCGCAAGCCACGACGAAAGCGCTGCAACATCGACGCTCCGGTCGAGCGCATCCGGCGTCCCGGTGGCGAAAATCGCAATTTCCGGCGGGCTCACCTGTCCGGCGCCGCCCGGTGCCGTCAACGTCGCGCGAATATCGGCTTGATCGGCGGGAATATCGTAGCCGCCAGACACGATGGCGCGGACCCCTTCGGCCTCCAGTGCGGTAGCGCTGATGCGAAGCCGTCCGTCTCTAACGATAAAGGGGATTTGCGCCGAGGTGACCAGCAGCGCCCCGCCCGACAGCGCCGGCTCCACAATCTTGCGCAGGCGAAGGTCGTCGGTCGCTTGTCCGGCGTCACCGGCGCGGATCGCGACTTCGAAGGCGCGCGGATCGAGACCGCCGATGCGGGCCGCTTCCAGCGTCACGGTGCCGCTTCCCGAAATCGCACCCGTGAGCGCCGAAGCGCTGCGGCCCTGGCTCGACAGTGTCATCTGTAGCGACGCGCGCCCTGCGGGCATCGCGAGCGCGCGGTAATGCAGGGCCGTGCCGTCGACGCCGCTGAGCGCCACGCGCGCATTAAGCGACAATCCGCCCGCGGTTTGTCTGGCTTCAATATTGCCGCTCGCCTCGCCGCCGCCGATTCCGCCCTTGATGCCATCGATGGACAGCGATTGGCCGTCGCCTTTCAAGATACCGCTGACGGGGCGCAATTCGCTGCCGCCCGGCAGCAAGCCCTTCAACGCCTGAAACGCAATCTGCCCGCGCCAGTTTTTCAGCAAGCCGCTACCGAAAGGCTCGGATGCGTCGCGCCCGGCCGCACCGATCGCCAAGGCAAGCGCGGGGCCCAGATCCAGCAGGTCGAGGCCGATTTCGCCATCGATCCGGCGCTCGCCCTCGAGCGTCATCGCCACGCGGCCGCGCAGCCGAGATCCCGCCATCGCACCGTCAATATCGTCGAAGGTCACCTTGCCATTCGCGAGCGCAAGGCGTGACGTGAGCGCCATATCCTGCACGAGCTTGTCCGACGGTTTGAGGTCGAACAGCGGCGCGAGATTGAGGCCGTGCGCTTTCAGCGAAAGATTGGCTTGAACGGCCTTCGGGTCCATCGCCTTGAAGGGATCGGCGGTGCCTTGCGCCTCGACCTCGAAGCCCGCGCCCGTGAGATCGAGCTTGAGGTGAAGCGGTGCGCCCCAAACGCCGCTCATCGACCCCTGAAGCTGTCCGGGTCCATCGCGCGCGGCGATCATGCCGTCGAGCCCGAGCAAGGCCACCAACGATGCGCCTTGTTCCGACGACAGTTTGGTGTCGACCGTGACTTCGCCATGCATGAGCTTGTCGAGATCGGCATTGCGCAAGGTCTCTGCGCCAGGCCTCGCCGCAAGCGTGACCGAACCCTTGAACTGCGGCGCATCGAGGTCGATCGAGACTTGAGTCTTCAAGACTTGAGTCTTCAAAGCTTGCGTATTCAAGGCTTGCGCGCCGGCGCGATCGGTGCGGCCCGCCTCCTTGTCGATGGCCAACAAGAGCTTCAGCCGCGCCGGGCCAGGACCAAGCTTCATGGCGTCGAGCCGCGCGGCGAGCTGCGGCCACACCGGCGTGATAGCGCCTGCGATCAGCGAGAGCGAGACAGCGCTTGAATTGAGCGACAGCTTGCCGGTCGCGGTGGTCCGGTCAAAGACGCCGTTGCCTTCCAGCATGACGCTCGTGGCCTCGCCAATCTTCAGGCTTTCAAGCGTCAGTGTCTTCGGCTCGTAGCCGAATTTCGCCGCAAACGGATGCAGGTCCCGGCCGGCCGAAATGGCATGATTGATCGCAAGCGAAAACAGCATTCGTTCCGGCCATTCGCTTTGCGGGCCGAGCACGGCGCGCACAAAGGCGGATGCGGAATCGATATCGAGACGGTCGGCTCTCAGCATCGCATCGAGCGTGGCGCCAGTCGAAGCGTCGTGGACGAGCGCAATCCGGCCCTCGACGGCGCCGCCGTCGATCTCGCATTTGACGTTGTCGATCGCGACGCTGCTTGCGGAAATATTGACCTCGCCGTTCAGGCGAAACGGATTCTGGCTGCGATAGGCCGGCTCGCTGCGCCCCTGCAACCACATCATCAACGCGTCGGGGTCGGTGGACTCGATGGAGAGCGCGCCCTTGAAGCGACCAGACGTTGCGGCCGGCGCCTGGCCGCTGAGCGAAATGTGCGTGGTGCCGGGCGCGCGGACATCGAGGCGATCGATCATCCACGCCTTCGTATCGGCGCGAAACTCAACCTCGAGATTCTGCAAACTGCGGCCCCCGAGCGCAATTTGTTCGACCGACAATTCAAGCTTGGCGGGAATCTGGCGATTCCGGAAGCACGGCCATCAATGTGCGCAGCGCCGGTAGCACCCGGACGGAATCGGCCGCGTTGTCCTTTATGTTTTCCTTGACCCCATTTTGTTTGGCGCTGTTTTGCTTCGCCGCGAACCGGTCGGCGTCCAGTTGCCGCGCCGAGAGCGCCGCATGCAGAAGCGGCGCGGCCCCGAAGCGAAGTTGGCCGGTGCCGGCAAGCTTGAGCGCGGCATCCTCCGCGCCATAACTCACCTCGATCTGATCGAGGGTCGCTGCGGCGTGGTCGGCCTTGATTTTCGCCGACAGCCGCCAAGGTGCATTCGAAGAAGTGGAGTTGGGCTCCGCGCCCTTGTCTCCCTTCGCACCGGCCGTCGCAGCCCAAATGATGGCGCCTTCAAAGCGCGGGGCGCGTCCCTCGAAATTCAAAAGCCCGTCGAGTTCCGCCGACACCGGCCGAGATGCGGAATCGACCACCAGATGCAGCCGGGTGCCGTTGCCGTCCGCGCTCTGGCCGGACGAGACACGGAACGGATAGCGGGTGCCGGACAGGGTGAAGGCACCGTCGCCCCGCAGGGCGCCGGCGAGCGAGCGGACGTCGCCGGAAAAGGCGATGTCGTTGAGTTCCAGGGTATGGTGACTCAGGGCGTCATGCAGCGCCGCGCGCCCCGTGAGGTGCAGACGGTCGATGGCGAGCGAGCCGAGGTTGAATTTTCCGCCTCCGCCCGGCCAGTCGATCCGCCCTTGCGGGTCAAGCCCGAGATCGAGCGCCATGCCGCCAATGGAGAGTTCGGTGGCGCGCCATTCGCCGCGCATCAGCGACCCGAGGCTGAATTCGACGTCAAGCTTGTCGGCCCGCACCTTGCCGAGATCGTTGGCGCCGCCGACCACCACTGAGCGCAGCCGTAACGTCGGCGACGGCAACAGCCGCGCCTCCAGCTCGCCCGCGACCCGCACCGGCGCGCCGATGACCTGGCTGGCTTCGGCCTCGAATTGCGGCCGGAACTGATTCCAGTCGATGAAATACGGCCCGACCAGCGCGGCAACCAGCGCAAGAATGAAAGCTATCGCCAATCCGAGCAGCGTCGTCTGCACGGTGTCTCCCCTTGAGGGCACAGGTCACGTGTCGCGGGCATCTCGCACCGCGGCCTCAAGCCGGTCTCCTTGAGCCCGATGTCAAGCAAGCGGTGTGCCGTCGCGCCTATATACCGCCCATATATAGAGACGACTATGGCGAAGTCACAGCACCTTGCGTGGCAAACCGCTCACCAGCTGGCAGGAAGCCGCTTGAGGCCGCGCAGCACGAAGGTCGGGCGCCATTCCGGGTTTTCCGCGTCATCCAGCCGCAGGTCCGGCAAGCGCCGCACCAGGGTCGAGATGGCGACTTCGGCCTCGATACGCGCCAGCTGCGCGCCAAGGCAGAAGTGGATGCCGCCGCCGAACGACAGCGGACGCACATTGGGCCTCGTAATATCGAGCCGGTCCGGATGATCGGGATAGACGGCCGGATCGCGGTTGGCCGAACCGAGCAGACAGAGCACGCTTTCGCCCTTGGCGATCTTCCTGCCCCCAAGATCGTCGATGTCTTCCAGCGTCACCCGGCCGGTCATCTGCACCGAGGAATCGTAACGCAGAAACTCCTCGATCGCGTTGGTGATCAGTTCGGGGCGCGCTTTGAGCAGCGCCATTTGGTCCGGATTGCGATGCAAGGCCAACAGCCCGTTGCCGATCAGGTTGACGGTGGTTTCGTGGCCGGCCCCGAACAACAGGATGATGTTGGCGGTCAGTTCCTCGTTGGTGAGTTTCGAGCCGTCTTCCTCGGCCTGCACCAGCTGCGTGGTCAGATCGTCGCCGGGTTGTCTTCGCCGCAACTCGAACAGCTGCTGGAAGTACATCTGCGACATCGCAAAGGCGGCATTGCCTTTGGCGATATCTTCCGGCGAGAGCGGCACCGGATCGAGAATGCGGCCGCCGTCGCGCGAGCCGCTATAGAACACCTCGCGATGTTCTTCGGGAATTCCGAGCATGTCGCAGATGATGGTGACCGGCAGGCGGAAGGCGAAATCCTCGATCAGATCCATGTGCCCTTGCGGAATGATGCGATCGAGGGTCTGGTCCACGATGTGCTGAATGCGCGGCCGCATGTCCTCGACCCGGCGCGCCGTGAACGCCTTCACCACCAGGCCGCGCAAGCGGGCGTGGTCCGGCGGGTCCTGTTGCAGCATCCAGTGGCGCATCGAACGGAAGAGCGGCTCTTCCATGATCTTCGGTCCATAGCGGCGTACCGACCGATCGACGAAATCCTTGCCGAAGCGCTTGTCGCGCAGCACGCTGGTGATATCGGCGTGGCGGCTTGCGAGATACATGCCGTGCGGCGTGAGGTGGACGGGATCGACGCGACGCAGCAGGTCGTAATGCGGATAGGGATTCCGGATGAAATCCGGCGACAGCGGATTGAACAGTGGCGCGGTCGCCGCGGCCTGAGCATGCTCGTTCATGGGCGTCTCCCTCTGGTTACGTGCCTAACCAAGGATATTGGGCACGCTCGGTCGTTGACTGGACCTGATACTGGACGTGGACGGTTGCCTGGACGTTTACCGGGACTTGTCCAAATGGCCGGATGGCTCGCAATTTCCGGGCGCGTGATTTCACGCATCTGCAATTCGATACAATATTGTATTGAGTTGCATTGTGGTCTAAAATCACAAAATGTCAAGAGTTCGCACCAGACCGACCCGGGACGACACCCGCGAAAAGCTGTTCGAGGCTGCCGCGCGAGTTTTTGAGGAACAAGGCATCGGCGGCGCTTCGATCGAGGCCATTGCGGCCGCAGCCGGTTTCAGCCGGGGCGCCTTCTATTCGAATTTCACGAGCAAGGATGAGTTGATCATCGCCATGCTCGAGGAGCATGTCGCGCAGTCGATCCGGCGCAATCTCGACCTGCTCGAGAAACACAAGGATCCCGACGACTTTATCCAGGCGCTAAAGAGCATGGAGCGCGCCCGGCAGGATCCGCTGGGCCGCGCGCCGCTTTTGCATATGGAGATGATCCTCTATGTGGCGCGCGCCGAACAGCGGCGGCCGGAACTTGCCAAACGGCTGCGCGCGCGGCGCAACCTCGTCGCCGAGATCGTCGAGACCACGATGAGAAACACCGGCCGGCCGGCGCCGAACGCCGCCTGGACCGGCGCCATTTTGCTGGCGATGGAAGACGGCTTCCGCCTGCACCGCCTGATCGACCCCGACACCACGCCCGCCGACAGTTTCCTGCGCGCGATCACCGATCTGCAGCGTGCGCTCGGCGGCGTGTCGGGTGGCTGAAAGACTTCAACGGCTGAATTCAACCCTAACCCGCTATCCGGTGTAGCTTTCCGGCAACCGCACGGACCTTGCCGGGCGAGGCAAACCAGATCGCGAGCGCCGAAAGCGCGCTCATGCCGATCCCGATTGCGAAGGCGAACGTGTAATCTCCCGTGACGTCATGCAGGACACCGGTCACGAACGGACCCGCCGCGCCGCCCGCGAGCGCTGCGACCATGATGGTGCCGAAAATGCTCCCATAGTGCTTGCCCTGAAAGATCTCGACCACCACCGCGCCGAGAATCGACGTCAGCCCGTAACCGAGCGCGCCTTGCGTGAACACCATGACACCGACCAGCGCGAGGGACTGAAAGTTTGCCAGCGCGATCAGCGCGGCAAAGCAGATCGCAAAGCCTGCGCAGCTGATGGTCCAGATCCATTCGCGTCCGATCCGGTCGGACAGATGGCCTAAGAAAATCTGGCCGGGAATGCCGAGAAGACTGACCGCGCCGAGCGCCCACACCGCGACCGCCGGGCTGAAGCCGATGTCGAGCAGATATTTGGTTTGATGCACCTGGACTGCGTACCAAATATAAAGACCGCAGAAATTTCCGACGGCGAGCCACCAGAATTGCGAGGTCGCAAGCGCGCGCGCCAGGGTCCAGTCGATGCTCACCCATGCGGGATCGACGACGTTCGATATCGCTTTTGGCGTTGCAGCCGTTGGCTTGGCATCGCCGTCGGGCAGCAGGCCGAGATCCTCCGGGCGCTTGCGCAAGAGCAGGTTGATCGGCGCGAGCACGATCAGAAGCAGAAGCCCCATCGCGGTGCACGCGGTTCGCCAGCCGGTGTGGTCGATCATCACCTGCACCCAGGGCAGCAGCGTCATCGAGCCAACACCGACACCGGCGAAAGCAAGGCCAATGGCAAGACCCCGGCGGCGATTGAACCAGTTGGGCAGATAGAGCGATTGGCCGGAATAGCCGAGGCAGATGCTGCCGGCGCCAACCAGCACGCCGATGGTCAGATAAAGATGCCAGGGTTGCGTCGTCAGCGGCGCCAGCAACATACCGCCCGCCATCAGCGCCACGCCGAGCTCCATCACGCTGCGCGGCCCGAAACGGTCCATCAGGCGGCCGATCAGCGGGCCCGACACCGCTGACACCACAAAGCCAAAGGAGAACGCGCCCGCGGTAACCCCGCGGTCCCATCCGAACTCACCGAGGATCGGCGGAAACAGCAGCGAAAACGCCGTGCGGGCGTTGACGCCGATCGCCATGGTGACGAAGGTCACCGCGATGATGATCCAGCCGTAGAAGAACGGAAGCCGCATCAATGTCCCTTGTGTGAGCTGATGGATTGCCGCGCGATCGATGGAAGCTTATATCCGTCGTAGACGGCAATGACGAAAAAGAAAATCTATCGTCCGGAAAACGTCGATCTATTCCATAACCAGGGAGGTAAAACATGGCGCTCGGTGTCAAGCAGATGATGGAAGCCGCCAACGCGGCGGTGCCGAAGATCACCGCAGCTGAGGCGCGGGAGAAGATCGCCAAAGGCAACACGCTGCTGCTCGATATTCGCGACGGCACCGAAGTGCAGGCGAGCGGCAAGGCTGCCGGCGCGGTTCACGTCTCCCGCGGCCTGTTGGAATTTCGCGCCGACCCGGACGCGCCTACCCACGACAAGAATTTCGCCAAGGACAAGACCATTCTGATTTACTGCGCCTCCGGCGGCCGTGCGTCGCTGGCCGGCAAGCTGCTCAAGGACATGGGCTATCAGGAGGTCTACAATATCGGCGGCTTCAAGGACTGGGCCGAAAGCGGCGGCGCGGTGGAGAAGTAGTCTTAATCTTGCCCCGCCCGCAGCCGAGGACCGCGCACGCGGCTCTGTAGCCATTGATCGATCCCTCGAGACGGCGCTACTCTGATTGCACCATTCGCTGACAGCCTCGCTAATCGCTCGGCCTGTTCGGGTGCATGCGCCTTCTCGGGATGAGGGTCAGACCAGCGGCTTGATCTGAAACCCTCATGGTGAGGAACCGCATCACTTGATGCGGTGTCTCCGGACGATGCTTTGCATCGCCGGGAGAACCATGAGGCCGCTCAATCGCAACACAAGTTACGCCGCCCTACTGCCCCAGCAGCGGATGGTCCCGCAGCACGTCGCCGCGAATTGACGGCGCCTGGATCGCGCGGAACAGAATTCGCGCCGTCCTCGTGTCATCGGCTGTCAGGCACAGGTCGATGATCTGGCGCACTGAAGTATCGCGCAACAGGTCGTCGCCGATCTTCATCGCGGTCTCCATGGCGGCGCGGGCGCCACGCTCATAACGCTGGAATTCCTGTTGCTGATTTTTACCGCCCGGAGCACCCGCCTTTACGGCGCTATCAGCGGCCGAACGGCAGATATCGCGAATGCGGTGCGCGGCCTCGATATCGCCGAGCGGCCCGGCCACAGGCTCTTCCCAGATATCCTTCGGCTCGGGCTTGTTGAACCAGCGCATCGCCATGGCGCATCTTCCCAACGCTCAACTGAATCAGAGCTACACTCTCTAGCGGATGGTCGGCGCAGTCGGAATCACCCGGCGCACCGAGATCGGCGAGCCGTCGGATTCGAAGCGCAATTCGTATTTCTTGCCGCTCTTGTCAGTCGCGGAGCAGACGACGCTGGTGACGTGGCCTGAGACGAAACTGCCGAGTTGCACGCATCTGCCTGACGACTTCACGACCGCCGGCACCGGCAGGCCATCGGCTTTTGGCTGGTTCTTCGAATTGAGCAGCATCCGGTCGACCGGCAGATCGTACAGATTGTCTTTGGTCCGCTGGCCGTTGTCGCCGGAGAACGAGATGATGTGGCTTGGGTCGGCGGGATCGTCGACCGCGACGGTGAAATACGCCCTGCCCTGCACGCTGTGGGCATAGGCGACCGTGTGGCAGGCAAAATCGCGGCCGGCAATCTTGAGCGTGCTGCATGTCCCCGTCATCATCGCGAACAAATCGGTGTCCGGCGTCTGCGGCTTCAGTTCGCTCGCCGTATCGCCGGCGTCGCCCGCCGCCGCGGGTGGATTGGCATTCGGTTGCTGAGCGCTGGCCTGCGCCAATGCCGACGCGAGCACCATCACAAGGGCAGCAAACATATTCCGGCAGTAACGCATCGTCAGGTCCAACAAATCCAAATCCACTTATCCCGCTATCCCGCGCCCACGTATCGCGCCAGTCGAATTCGCCGCCGCGCGGCGATTGTCAAATCCACTCCACCAATAACCTCAAATTATGTCATGCGGCCGGGATGATTTTTCCCGGATTGAAGATGTTTTGAGGGTCGAGCGCCTGTTTGATCGCGCGCATGGCCTCGATGGCCTCACCACCAAGCTCGGTTTTGAGATATTTCTGCTTGCCCTGCCCGATGCCGTGTTCGCCGGTGCAGGTGCCGCCCATCGACTGCGCCCGCTCGACCAGGCGGTGCATGAACTCTTCGCCGCGCGCCATTTCCCCGGCATCGTCGACGTCACACAGCAGCGAGCAGTGGAAATTGCCGTCGCCGACATGGCCGACGATCGGCGATTGCAGCTTGAGCCGATTCAGATCGTCCTCGGTCTCCGTCACGCAGTCCGCCAGCCGCGAAATCGGCACGCAGACATCGGTTGCCACGACGCCCGAACCGGGACGAAGCGCCTTGACCGCCCAATAGGCATCGTGCCGGGCCTGCCATAATTTGGTGCGGTCCTCGGGCCGGGTGGTCCAGGTGAAATCGCCGCCGCCGCATTCTCGCGCAATCTCGGCGAAATTCTTCGATTGCTCGGCGACATCGGCCTCGCTGCCGTGAAATTCGAGCAGCAGCAGCGGCGTCTCGGGCAATGACAATTTCGAATAGGCATTGCAGGCTTTCACCTGCTCGGCGTTCAACAGTTCGATCCGCGCAACCGGAATGCCGGTCTGGATCGCCATGATCGTTGCCCGACAGGCGCCGCGCACGCTGTCGAACGAACAGGCCGCCGCCGCGATGGTCTCGGGAATGCCGCGAAGTTTGATGGTGAGTTCGGTGATGATGCCGAGCGTGCCTTCGGCGCCGATAAACAGATGCGTGAGATCATAGCCGGCACTGGATTTCTTGGCCCGCGTGCCGGTGGTGATGATCTCGCCGTCGCCGCGCACCACTTTGAGCGCCAGCACGTTCTCGCGCATGGTGCCGTAGCGCACCGCGTTGGTGCCGGAGGCCCGCGTCGAGGCCATGCCGCCGAGCGAGGCATCGGCACCGGGATCGATCGGAAAGAACACGCCCTGATCGCGCAGATGCTCGTTCAGGGCCTTGCGGGTGACGCCGGGCTCGATCACGCAGTCCAGATCCTCGGCGTGAACTTCCAGCACGTTGTTCATGTCGCGGAAGTCAACGCAGACGCCGCCGGCGGGCGCATTGACCTGTCCCTCCAGCGAGGTGCCGGTGCCAAACGCAATCACGGGCACGCCATGGGCCGCGCAGATCCGCACGACGTCCTGCACGTCGGCGGTTTCTTGCGCGAATACCACCGCATCCGGCGGCTGCGACTTCAGCCAGGTCGTGGTATGGGCATGTTGCTCGCGCACGGCCTGCGAGGTGACGAGGCGATTGCCGAACCGCGCGGCGAGCTTTTCCACCGCGGCAGCGACCGCCTTCGGTTCGGGTCGTTTCGGGTTATTGGTGATCGTCGTGCCCACGTATGGAATCCTCCCGCAGGATTACCGTGGCAAAGGATATATAGGGGGTCAAGGGATGATGTTTGCAGAGCGGAATGAATACGTATGACGAAAGATTCAGGCGGCTACCCCGCGCCATTCCTGTCCTCGGTGATGCAGATCGAGCCGCAATGGATCGACTATAACGGCCATCTGAACATGGCCTATTATAATGTGATGTTCGACCGCGCCATCGACGAGCTGTGGCTCGTGCTCGGCATCGGCCCGGACTACAAGAAAGCGCGCAACAATTCGACCTTCACCGCCGAATGCCATGTGCGCTACCTGCGCGAGATTCATCTTGGCGATCCCGCACAGGTTTCGGTCCATGTGCTGGCAGCCGACGAAAAGCGCCTGCATACATTCGAGGAGTTGCGTCACGCCGAGGAAGGCTGGTTGTCGGCGACATCAGAGCAGGTGACACTGCATGTCGATATGGGTTTGCGGAAGACCGCGCCCTTCCCGCCGGACGTCCGCGCCACCATCGATGCCGTTGCGAAGGCTCATGCGAGCCTGCCGCGTCCTGAGGGCATAGGCCGATCTGTCGCTATGCCTTCGCGGAAGTAGCCGCGTCGTCAGACCCGTGTCCTGCCGCGAACGAGTCCCACCACCGCGGAAACGAGAAACAGCACGACCGCAATGAAGAAGATCGCCTTGGCGATCTCGATGGACGCGCCTGCGATGCCGCCAAAACCCAGAATGCCGGCGATCAGGGCGATGATCAGGAAGGTGACGACCCAGCTCAACATGACAAGCTCCGCAAATCTCAGTTCTCGCGCCGGCGCCACCCGCGCTGACGCATTCCGGGAAACAATTGTCCGCGGGAACAAAGGTTCCGGCCGCTTCAAGGCGTCTGGGAAGCGAAAAATCTCACCCGGAAAGGAACAAATGGCTGAGTGCCTGGGGACGGGATAACTCCTGTCAAATTCGTCCCTCGCCCCCTATATGTTCGCCATTCCTGCTATGAAGGCTCCCCTTCAAACCCCCGCGATGCCATCGTGGGCGGAAGACGAATCGAGATATGACCGAGCCGCGCCACCTGCCCCAAACGAGCGTCCCCGACCATCAGCCCTTGGCTGGCGGCATCGCCGCACGGGCCCGCGCGTCGGCCGCGCCGGCTTATCTCAGCCGCCTCAATCCCGAGCAGCGCGAGGCGGTGGAAACGCTGGATGGTCCGGTATTGGTTTTGGCTGGCGCCGGCACCGGCAAGACGCGCGTTCTGACCTGCCGTATCGCTCATATTCTCAGTCAGGGCCGGGCACGGCCGGGCGAAATCCTCTCGGTCACCTTCACCAACAAGGCCGCGCGCGAGATGAAGCTGCGGCTCGGCCAGATGCTCGGCCAGGCGGTCGAGGGCATGCCGTGGCTCGGTACCTTTCACTCGATCGGCGGACGCATCCTGCGCACCCACGCCGAGATGGTGCAGCTGAAATCCAATTTCACCGTGCTCGATACCGACGACCAAATACGGCTGCTCAAGCAGCTCTTGCAGGCCGAAGGCATCGACGACAAGCGCTGGCCGGCTCGGATGCTGGCCGGCCTGATCGACGGTTGGAAGAATCGCGGGCTCGGGCCTTCACAGGTGCCCGCGGGCGAAGCCTCGGTTTTCGCCAACGGCAAGGGCGGCAAGCTCTATGCAAGCTATCAGGAGCGGCTGAAGATCCTCAACGCCGCCGATTTCGGCGATCTCCTGCTGGAAAACATCCGCCTGTTCCGGGAACACCCGGACGTGCTGCGGCAATATCAAAGCCGTTTCAAGTTCATCCTGGTCGACGAGTACCAAGACACCAACGTCGCGCAATATCTCTGGCTGCGGCTGCTGGCGCAGGCGCCTAGTTCTTCACGCGCAGTCGTACCCTCCGACCTGTCATTGCCGGGCTTGACCCGGCAATCCATCGATTCGTCACAAGATGGATCACCGGGTCTCGATGCTTCGCATCGGCCCGGTGATGACGAGAAGATGGTAGCAGCGCTCCCCCTCAAAAACATCTGCTGCGTCGGCGACGACGATCAATCGATCTATGGCTGGCGCGGCGCGGAGGTCGACAACATCCTGCGCTTCGATCATGACTTTCCCGGCGCAAAAGTCATTCGCCTCGAACGCAACTACCGCTCCACCGGCCACATCCTTGCCGCCGCCTCGCACCTGATCGCGCATAATGAAGGCCGGCTCGGCAAGACCTTGCGCACCGAGGACGTGGATGGCGAAAAGGTCACCGTGACCGGCGCGTGGGATTCGGAAGAGGAAGCCCGCGCGATCGGCGAGGAAATCGAGGAGCTCCAGCGCAATAAAGTGAACCTCAACGAGATCGCGATTCTCGTGCGGGCTTCATTCCAGATGCGCGAGTTCGAAGATCGCTTCGTCACCCTCGGCCTGTTCTACCGCGTGATCGGCGGACCCAGGTTCTATGAACGCGCCGAAATCCGCGACGCGCTGGCTTATTTGCGCGTGGTCAACTCGTCCGCCGATGATCTCGCCTTTGAGCGCATCGTCAATGTGCCCAAGCGCGGCCTTGGAGATGCGACGGTGCAGATGCTGCACGACCACGCCCGCAAGCGGCGCATCCCGCTCTACGAGGCGGCGCGGGCTGTGGTCGAGACCGACGAGTTGAAGCCGAAAGCGCGCGGGAGCTTGCGCGATCTTCTCACGAGTTTCGATCGCTGGCGCGCCCAGTCCGAGGTGGCCTCCCACACGGAATTGGCAGAAACCATCCTTGACGAGAGCGGCTACACCGATATGTGGCAGAAGGACCGTTCGGCGGACGCTGCGGGAAGGCTGGAGAACCTGAAGGAGCTGGTGCGCTCGATGGAAGAGTTCGAGAACCTGCAAGGTTTCCTCGAACACATTTCGCTGGTGATGGACCGCGACGGCGGCGCGGAAGACGAAGCCGTGTCGCTGATGACGCTGCATTCGGCCAAGGGGCTGGAATTCGACAATGTCTTTTTACCGGGCTGGGAAGAAGGCCTGTTTCCGAGCCAGCGCACCCTCGACGAACAGGGCCGCGCGGGATTGGAAGAAGAGCGCCGTCTCGCCCATGTCGGCCTGACGCGCGCACGCCGCCGCGCGAAAATCTATTTCGCCACCAACCGCCGCATCCACGGCACCTGGTCGACCACGATCCCTTCCCGATTCCTCGATGAGTTGCCCGCGCACAACGTCGAGATCACGGAATCCAAGGGCGGCTCGGGCTGGGGCGGCTCAAACGGCTATGGCCCCTCGCGCTTCGACAATGTGGAATCCTTTGGCTCGAGCTACACGACGCCGGGCTGGCAGCGCGCGCAGGCCAACCGCGCGCGCAACAGTGGCGGACGTCAGGGTGGTTTCGAGGAACGTCAATCTTCGTTCGATTCACGCGCCGCAGGCGGCTTTGCAAAACCCAAGCGCGTGCCGCTGGTGATCGAGGGCGAACTGATCGCCAAATCCGCCGGGGCGGCCTCGGACTTCAAGCTTGAAGACCGCGTGTTTCACCAGAAGTTCGGCTATGGCCATGTGGTGAAAGTCGACGGCAACAAGCTCACCATCGCGTTTGAGAAAGCGGGCGAGAAGAAAGTCGTCGACAGTTTCGTCGAGCGCGCGTGAGACAAAAGCATGAACCACACGCTTCGACAGCGGCGAAATTTCGGCGACCATCAACGCCAGCGGCGCTCAATTGTGCTCGCTGAAAAACAGCGAGCGCTTGGAGCTGCTGTGGCAGGCCGGACCGGCATGGACCTGGCACTCACCCATCCTGTTTCCGATCGTCGGCCAGCTCAGGAACGACCAGCTGCGCCATCGCGGCAAGACCTATCCGCTGAAGCGGCACGGATTTGCGCGCGATATGACATTTGAATGGCTTGAGCGCAGCGCATCGTCCTGCACGCTTGAGCTCACCGACGATGCAACAAGCCGCGCGCGCTTTCCGTTCGCGTTTCGCCTCGCCGTGACTTACTCGGTGGAGGACGTCCATCTGGACGTGCGCTTTGCGATCACAAACACGGGCGACGAGATCCTGCCCGCCTCGCTCGGCGGTCATCCCGCGTTCAACTGGCCATTGCTGCCGGGACTCCCGAAGGAAGCGTATGGAATCCATTTCTCGAACGACGAGCCCGCGCCGATCCGACGCTTGAAGGACGGGTTGCTGCGCGAGAGGCCGGAGCCGACGCCGATCGAGGGCAAATATCTAGCGCTCTCCGAGCAGCTTTTCACCGATGACGCCGTCATTCTGGATCACCCGGTGAGCACAGCCATCCGCTACGCCGCCGAGCGCGGCCCGGCGATCGGCCTGCAATGGCAGGGTTTTCGAGAACTAGGCATCTGGTCCAAACCGGACGGCGCGCCTTTCCTCTGCCTTGAACCGTGGCGCGGGTTCGCTTCGCCCCTCGACTTTGACGGCGAATTTTCCGACAAGCCCGGCATCATGAAAATCGCGCCCGGCAAAACCGAAGAGCTCAGCTATCGCATTTCCGTTGGTTGAGCAGGCGGCGCGGTTGCTGCGGCAGCCCTCGGGCTCAATAGCCTGATCAAAAATTGCCGTCCGGGCATCTCGACAAAGCGATAGCTCAGATATGACAACAGCCAGATCGCCGCAAAGCAAGCGAGCGCGCAAAGCACATAAGCCGTCAAGTTATTGCCAAGCTGCCGCGACGAACGCTCGGCGAACGTCAGGAAAAGCGGGTGAAAAAGATAAATTGAATAGGAAATCATCCCGAGATGATAAACGAGGCGGTTGCCGAACAGCGCCTGCGCCACGCGGCCGTCGCGCGAAAGGATCGCGATAAACGGAATGAACAGCAGGTAGATCGGCAGATCTTCCCTCGTCAACACGGCAAGGACAAGCATCGAAGCCAGTATCGCGATGACGAGAACGTCCTGGGCGATGGCCGAGAGATTGTCCAGATAGGCTGCATACCGCAGCGTTGTCAGTCCGATGGTAAATCCAATGATGGCCCGGAACAGCGGCAGAAAAGAATTCCGGTCCACGACATCCAGCGGACCGCTCGCGCCTTGGCCACTGATGCTGATCAGATAGATCCCGACCAGAGAAAACACGACGCAGGTCAGCCACCAGCGCACATCTTTTTCCAGCGTGTATCTGATCAATGCCGGGGCTACGAAATAAGAACCTAGTTCCGCGCTCGATGCCCATGATACGCCGATCAGCGGATAGACATTGAGCCCCCAGCCGGTCAGCAGCAGCAGGTTGCCGGCCCAATCGAGCCATTCAAAGCGCGCAAATGTTTCCTCGCCTGTCAAACCGAGCGCGATCTTCAGGGCGTAAAGCGCCGATATCACGATGTAGGCGGGGTAAAGCCGCGCAAATCTCTTGATGAGAAACGTTCTGTAGCTTGTCGATGATTCCGGATGAAAGTCGTCGCGATGAACGTAACCGATCACAAACCCGCTCAACATGAAAAACAGGTCGACCGGAAGATAGCCGTGAGGAACGGCCCAGACATCGTTGACGTGATCGAGATGAAACTTGCCGTAGTGATAAATCACGATGATGACGGCCGCGACACCTCGCACGCCGGTCAATGATCTGATGTCGGCTTTCATATTGACCATCACCCCGGCAGCTTCCGCAGTCAGCGTGCTCATGTGTCGAAGAATGCTAACGCGGCGGCGTTCTGGAGCAAGCGGGGTTTCGCTGCGCGAATGAGACAATGTTGATCGTTCGCTGGCCAATTTTTGGGCTTGAGCGCCGTCGCCGCGTTGTCATGCGATGCGCGGAAAAGGCGCATCACTATCGGCGGCGAATATCCGTATCCAACAACGAAGCTGACCCAGTTTTGCCGTTTTGGGCTAAAGACCCGGGACCGGCCATTGCACTTGGCAAGATCGTGGCTATAGGCTTGACGGCGAGCGTCTGAGATAGGGTACGCGGCGTATGGGCAAGGACGCAGTCAACGATTTCCTGGCGGGGGGCGGCGAGATGGGCGCCCTGACGCGTGGATTTGACTGGTCAAAAACGCCGCTCGGTCCACCGGAAACATGGCCGCAAAGTCTTCGCGTCACGGTGCGGCTCGTCCTCACCTCGCGCCATCCGATGTTCATCTGGTGGGGATCAGAACTCGTCCAGTTCTACAACGATGCCTATCGCGAGACGATGGGGCCCGAGCGGCATCCCAGCGCCTTGGGCGGCCACGGCCGCGAGTGCTGGGATGAGATCTGGGACATCATCGGGCCCCAGATCGAATATGTCATGGCCGGTCACGGCGCGACCTGGCACGAGGACCAGCTGGTACCTGTCACGCGTAACGGCCGCCGCGAAGACGTCTGGTGGACCTACAGCTTTGGTCCGATCGATTTCGAAGGCGAGGTCGGCGGCGTGCTTGTGGTCTGCAAGGACGTCACGTCCGAGCACATGGCAAGGGAAGCGCTGAATCTCATCAATGAAGAGCTCAAGCACCGCGTCAAGAATACGCTGACCGTGCTTGGCGCAGTGGCGACCCAGACGTTCCGCGACGCATCGAGCAAGGCCGATCTCGAAAAATATCAAGGACGATTGGCGGCGTTCGGACGGGCGCACGACTTGCTGACCGCGGCAAACTGGGCGGCAGCGCCCCTTCAAGACGTGATTGCCACGGCGCTCACCCCTTACCGGACGGGCGAAGGCCGTTTCACGGTCTCGGGTCCGACACTTGTCCTGAAATCACGGCAGGCGCTCGCTCTGTCTTTGGCCATCCACGAGCTTGCGACCAATGCCTTGAAGTATGGCGCGCTGACGATACCGGGTGGTCATGTGTCGATTGCGTGGGCATCCGAAGATCCGCAAGGCGAGCCGAAATTCGTTTTCGTCTGGCAGGAGTTTGGTGGCCCCGTCGTGTCGGAACCCGCCAGCGTCGGCTTTGGTTCGCGACTCATTTCCCGGGTCCTGCAAGACGATTTCGGCGGCTCCGTTGACGTGTCATATGGATCAACCGGTCTCGTGTGCCGCCTGACCGCCCCGCTCGAAAATCTGGCGCCGATGTGAAAGTGCTTTGCTGAAGATCGACGGCAACAGACTTTCCATCCCCTTCAAGAAAGCGGACGAAAAGAAATCGCCACGAGTTTTGTCACGCGCGTGATCAGTACACGCTGCCGCAACACCGCGCTCCGATTTTCACGACGAAGATCTGAAAGTCTCACACGACGAACGCGCGTGCTCGTCTTCGCGTGCGGCGCAGGCTCGACATTGCTTGCGCGCTCGCATGTTTCGTTGTGCGGAAATTGGCGTGTTTTGCTATGCGAAATTAATTTTCGCATGCGTTTCGTGTCACGGAATTCACTGCTCGCTGAATTTGCAATCGCACCTCCGGTCGTCTCTTGTTCGCTGCAATCAATCCGGGGTAGAAGCGCGCATTAACAAAACTCTCAATCCGTTCTTCAACTTTTGTGAGGCTCGGAAAAAAGAAGAGTGCGTACACAATCACAAGGAGGAAAGTTGATGCTCAGAGAGAGACTTGTTTCGGTTCGACGACAGTATGAATTCGGTGCAGCGGCGAACGCCCCTGTTGAATGCAATTTGCACGGCGCTGGTGCTCGGCGCTGCTGCGTGGGCCGCGCCGGCTTCAGCCGAGCCGGTGATCGCGCTGGCGCCGGACGGTATCTACGAGGGCAAACTCGATACCACAGGTGCCATGCGAGAATTTCTCGGTGTCCGCTATGCGCAACCCGTGACCGGAAACCAGCGCTTCAAGCCGCCGGTGCCGGTAGCGCCTTCATTCTTCCCGCAGAAAGCAACGCAGTTCGGAAACCATTGTCCGCAGCCGGCTTCGCCGTTCGGCAACGCGTCGACAACTGAAGACTGCCTGTTCCTCAACGTTTACGCGCCGAACGGGTTCGACATCGCACGTCCGGTCATGGTTTGGTTTCACGGCGGCGCGCTCGTCGTGGGCGAGAGCAATGACTACAACGCCAGCAAGCTCGTGCAACGCGGCGTCATCGTGGTCACCATCAACTATCGTCTTGGCGCGCTCGGCTTCCTTGCCGACCCGGCCCTGACGGCTGAGTCTCCCAATCATATCTCCGGCAATTACGGCATCGAAGACCAGCAAGCCGCGCTTGAATGGGTGCGCAAAAACATCATCGGCTTCGGCGGTGATCCAAACCGGGTAACGATCTTCGGCGAGTCCGCGGGCGGGCTCAGCACCTTCACCAATCTCGTATCGCCAACGGCGGCCGGGCTATTCCATCGCGCGATCGTCGAAAGCGGCGCCTATATGCAGACGCAGCCGACGCTGGCGCAAGCCCAGACGGCCGGAACCACGTTCGCCAGCGCCGTAGGCTGCACCCAGTCGACGCCGGCGGCCGTGGCAGCATGTCTGCGCGCGCTGCCGGTTGCGACAATTCTCGCCAATCAGGCTCTGACATTCCCGGCGGGAAGTCTCGGGCCGGCGCCCAACGTCGACGGGAAGGTTCTGACCCAATCGATCGGCACCGCGCTCGCTTCGGGCCAGTTCAACCGCGTGCCCTTGATCAACGGCACGAACCACAGCGAGTGGAATCTGTTTGTGGCTGAAGACTTCGACCTCACCGCCGCTGGTCCTGTGAAGGCCGCTACTTACGTTCCGGCAATCCAGGCGACGCTCGGCGTTCCCGCAGCCAACGCGGCTTTCATAGCGACGCTTTATCCGGTCCCGGTGCCGTTCCCGAGTTTCGACCAGGGAGTTGGCGGCTTGGGAACGGATGCGATCTTCGCCTGCCCGGCGCATTTCGCAGACGAACTCACGGCACCTTTCGTTCCGACCTATGCCTATGAGTTCAACGATCCGAATCCACCGCAGAACTTCCTGCCTCCGGTGAGCTTCCCCTACGGCGCATCACACGCCTCCGAGATCCAGTACATCTTCCCGCAGGCGAGCCCGTCGGGACTTGGCCTGGATCTGCCGCAGACCCCGCTCACGGCAAATCAGGAGCTGCTGTCAGACCACATGGTCGGCTACTGGACGGATTTTGCCAAGCACGGCAATCCGAACGGGCTCGGGCTGTCCGGACGGCCGCTCTGGCCGCTGTTCAACCGTACCCAGCAGCAGATGCAATCGTTCGTCCCGCCGACCCCGTCCACGGAGACGAACTTTGCAACCGTCCACCAGTGCGCCTTCTGGGACGCTGCCACGGGCCGCACCTTGCCGCCCTCTCCCTGAAGCGCCGGTAACAACCGACGCCGATTGATACTGGTTTAAGTCTTACCCCGCCGCATACGCGCGGCGGGGTTTTTTATGTCCGCGCCTTGAAAAGGTGAAAGAACGACGTCAGTCCTGCGCCAGCAGATAAACATCGTCCATAAACAGCGCGTCGATTCCAGACTTGCGAAACGTGACGATGGCGTCGGTCGGCGTGCAAACGATCGGCTCGCTGTCGTTGAAAGACGTGTTGACGACGAGCGGCACACCTGTTTTCGCAAAGAAGCAGGAGATGAGTTCGTGAAAGCGGGCATTTAACTTGCGGCTCACGAGCTGTACCCGCGCGGTCCCGTCCTGGTGCACGACGGCAGGGATGCGATCGCGCTGTTCGGGCTTGACCTCGGGCGCAAACAGCATGAACCCGTGGCTCGGCGAATGCGCGCCAACCTCGAACCATTCGTCGGCGTGCTCAGCCAGCACGCTCGGCGCAAACGGGCGGAAATCCTCACGGTGCTTGACCTTCTGATTGAGGATTTCGCGCATCTCCGGCCGGCGCGGATCGGCCAGCAGCGAACGGTTACCCAGCGCGCGGGGCCCGAACTCCATGCGACCCTGAAACCAGGCGACGATCTTGCCATCGGCGATCATGTCCGCTGCGTCGCGCGCGGGCGACTTGCTTCGCCGCGCCGTCAGACCGGCCGACTTGACCGCCGCCAGAATGTCGTTGCGCTTGAACGAAGGCCCGAGATACGGCGTCGAGGTGCCGCGCTGCGGCGGGCGTTTCTGCTTTGGCGCTATGCACAGCAAAGGCGGCGCCGATCGCCGTGCCGGCATCGTGCGGCGCCGAAGGTATGAACAGGTTGGAAAATTCCCCGGATCGCCTGATCACTTCATTGGTCACGCAATTGAGCGCGACGCCGCCGGCAAGGCACAGGTTGTCGAACGGCGCCTTGCGCTTGACGCGGCGGACCAGCGCCATGACCGCGGCATCGGTCGCCGCCTGTAACGCGGCCGCGATATCGGCGTGCCGCGGCAGCATTTCAGCATCCGCCTCTCGCGGCGGACCGAACATGGCCTCCATGCGGGCAGCCTTGTTCGGCTGATTACCGAGAAAATCCTGGGCAACGCCGTAGTTCTCCCCCTCGGTGCGCAGGATCGAGGCAAATCGCTGACGGTAGACTTGGGGATCGCCGTAAGCCGCCAGTCCCATCGCTTTCGACGCGTCGTAGTGCGAGAAACCAAGATATTCGCTGAACACCTCCCACACGAAACCGATCGAATGCGGATACTCGAATGCCTCGATCGGCTTGATCGCCGTGCCAACACCCTTCGCCAGAAAGGAGCCGGCCGACTCGCCGATTCCATCGATGCTGATGATGGCGGCGCGATCGAAGCCTGAGGGAAAGTAGACCGAAGCGGCATGCGCCAGATGATGAGGCACGAAATGCAATCGTTGCCCGAGCGAACGCCCGAGAAGCTCTTCGACAGCGCCGCGCACCTGGCCCAGCCGCAGGTGGAAGGTCTCCTCAACCCGCGGATCCCACCACTCCGTGCGGTATCGCTTCCGCCGCAGCTTGGGGTCAAATGAGTAAGCGACATGATGGATATCGCGTGCGGTGAGGCCTGCGTGTTTCAGGCAGAAGCGGATCGCGCGCTCCGGGAGCTGATGCGGGTTATCCCAGTCGGCTTCCTTGCCGTGCTTGATGCGGTTGAACCGTTCCTCCTCGACGGCGGCGACGAGTTCGCCATCGACGAGCAGCGCAGCCGCGGACTCGTGATACACCGAGTTAATTCCAAGGACGTTTACCACTCTGCTCGATTCCTTTCGCTGTTTGGCCTCTTGGCGCGTCGCTGCCCCGGCTAATGGTTAAACAACGTTAACCAAACCTAAGGCATTTTTAACGAATTTTGATCGACAATACTTCGCGGCCATTTTTACCGAAAACTCGCGCCTGGCGCGTATCTTGGGAACAACTGAGGTTTCGCCGAAGGATTTGGCTGCCCAAATGAGCTTACAATTCAAGACGGTCAAGAAGACCGAGCCGAAATCGTTTCTAGACGACCTCGAGGAGGCGGTGTCACGCGGGACGCCTGCGAGCCGGGCGCGAGCGCTTTGGCACACCACCGACCTGATGATCGCCGGCAGCTTCTCTGACGACGAAATCTGGACGTTCGGCGAGGTCGTCACCCGGCTTGCCGACGAGATCGAAGTCGCGGCGCGCGCGCAATTGTCCGAACGGCTGGCGCGCTTCGACCAGGCGCCGGTCAATATCATCCACAAGCTCGCTTTCGACGATGCGATCGAGGTCGCCGGACCTGTCCTGAGGGAATCCAAACAGCTTGAGACCTATGCGCTGGTCGCCAACGCCTGCACCAAGAGCCAGGCGCACATGCTCTCGATCTCGAAACGCGAAACGCTTGAAGAACACGTCACCGACGAACTCGTCAAGCGCGGCAACCACGAGGTTGTGAAATCCGTCGCCGGCAACAGCGGCGCCAAATTCTCCGACTTCGGCTTCCTGAACATGGTCCAGCGCGCGGAAGGCGATTCCATCCTCGCCGAGCAGCTTGGCCTGCGCAAGGACATCCCGCGGCATGTCTTCCAGCAACTGATTGCAAAAGCGACCTCCGACGTGAAGAAGCGCCTGGAGCTCGAGCGACCCGACATGGCTCGGCAGATCCAGTCATCCGTAACCGAACTTGGCGGCGAGTTGCAGTCGAAATTCGGCCCCTCCTCGCGCGGCCATTTCGTCGCCAAGCGCGTGGTGACGACGCAGCATCGGCTCGGCAACCTGAACGAGTCCAGCATATCAAGCTACGCCCGCTCGCACCGGCTCGAAGAAGTCACGATCGGGATGTCGCTGTTGTGTTCGCTTCCGGGCGACATGATCGAGCGCACCCTGCTCGACAAGAACCGCGAGATGATGCTGATCCTGTGCAAAGCGCTGGATTTCTCTTGGGGCACCACGATGGCGCTGTTGTTCCTCGGCGCCAAGGATCACCGCATCACCGCCAACGACCTGAGAACTCTCGAAAGTGATTACGAGCGGCTTAATATCGAAACGACGCGCAGCGTTCTGGCCTTTTGCCAGTCGCGCAAGAGCGGCACGGCGGTCGATGCGGGCCTGAAGGCCGCGCTATATGCCTGACGAAGGGGGACGGTAAGCCATGAACGCGATTCCGTTTGGCAAAGGCGTGCCTGCCTTCGGCAAGGCCGCCGGGCAAGGTTTCGGCCGCAAGGGCGGCGCATTGCCCGATCATGCCGACGCGCCGAAGCAGGACGGCGGCGCGCTGGATACGGCGCGGACCGTTCTCGAAGCCGCGACCGACTTCAAGGACGAGGCGACGGCCGCCGTGTGCCGCCGGGTGATCGAGGCGACCATGAACGGCCGGGAGCCCGCCCTTTCCGACCTGCGCATCCTCAATAATTATTTTCAGTAGGGCGATCGTCGGCGTGAGGCTAGGCCTCGGTTGTCGTCCCCGCGCACGCGGGGACCCATACCGCGGAATCTATCCGTACCGTGACTTGATAGAACACCTAAAGAATGGACTCCTGTTGCTATGGGTCCCTGCGTTCGCAGGGACGACATCTCCAGGCGGCTGATACGAAGCAGTGCGCTCGGCGCTGCCGAACCGCCGCTACCTCTCCCCTAACACATCCCCGAACAGCACCCAGGACTTGCCGTCGAAGCGCGCCATCTGGATCTGGCGGATCGGCGTGACGTTGTGTGGATCGACATAGACCTTGATGCCGGGCAACAGCAACGGCATCTCGACCCCGTTCAGCGACTTCGAGGGCGCGGTGTTGCCGAGTTTTATCGTGGCATCGGCCGCGCCGGCCGTTTGCGGCAATGCGGAAATGGCCATTGCAAGCAGCGAAACAGCACATAAATTCGTGGATGATGACATCATGCTGACAAGCCCCGATGTTTGCTCGCCACAGGCCATTTGACCGGCTGTTTTTGATTTTTTACACCTAACAAGATAAGCATCGCTCGCTCGCAGGCAACCGCCAAAACTGCCCCGCGGGATTGCACAAAGGTTGCTTTCTATTTTCTGACGTCCGGTGTACCCACCGCCACGCTTTTTCGTAGCCTTTTTCCAAACCCCTTCCTCACGAGACCGCCCTCACCGCCATGCCGTCGATCATTTCCGTTTCCAATCTCTCCAAGACCTATGGCTCCGGCTTCACGGCGCTGAAGAATATCAATCTGGAGATCGAGCAAGGCGAAATCTTCGCGCTGCTCGGACCGAACGGCGCCGGCAAGACCACGCTCATCAGCATCATTTGCGGGATCAATAATCTGAGCGGCGGCCGCGTCACGGTCGGCGGCCACGACATCATCAGCGACCCGCGGCCAGCGCGCACCATGATCGGCCTGGTGCCGCAGGAGCTGCACACCGACGCGTTTGAATCGGTGTGGGGCACGGTGAGTTTCAGCCGCGGCCTGTTCGGCAAGCCGAAAAATCCGGCGCACATCGAGAAAGTGCTGAAGGACCTGTCGCTGTGGGACAAGAAGGATTCCAAGATCGTCACACTGTCCGGCGGCATGAAGCGCCGCGTGATGATTGCGAAGGCGCTGTCGCATGAGCCGCAGATTCTGTTTCTCGACGAGCCGACCGCGGGCGTCGACGTCGAACTGCGCAAGGGCATGTGGGAAGTGGTGCGGACCTTGAAAGCCGCCGGCGTCACCATCATCCTCACCACGCATTATATCGGCGAAGCCGAGGAGATGGCCGATAGGGTCGGCGTCATCAACAAGGGCGAAATCATTCTGGTCGAGGACAAGGCCAATTTGATGCAGAAGCTCGGCAAGAAGCAGCTGAAGCTGCATCTGCAATCCCGCATCGACGCGATTCCGCCGGCGCTCGCCGCCTACAAACTCGAGCTGTCGAACGGAGGAAGTGACCTGACCTACAATTACGACACCAAGGGCGAGCGCACCGGCATCACGAGCCTGCTCGGCGATCTCCGAGCTGCCGGCATCCGCCTGGCCGATCTCGAGACCAACCAGAGTTCGCTGGAAGATATTTTCGTCAATTTGGTGCGGGCGTCATGAATTTCAGAGCCGTCGGCGCAATCTACAAGTTCGAAATGGCCCGCACCGGGCGCACGATCGTGCAAAGCATCGTATCGCCGGTGGTTTCGACTTCGCTTTATTTCGTGGTGTTTGGCGCCGCGATCGGCTCGCGCATCACCGAGGTCGAAGGGGTCAGCTACGGCACCTTCATCGTACCGGGGCTGGTGATGCTGTCGGTCTTGACGCAGAGCATCGCGAACGCGTCCTTTGGTATTTACTTCCCGAAATTCGTCGGCACCATTTACGAAATCTTGTCGGCGCCGATTTCCTACTTCGAAATCGTGCTCGGCTATGTCGGGGCGGCCGCGACCAAATCGATCGTGCTGGGACTGATCATCCTGGCTACCGCGGGCCTGTTCGTGCCGTTACACATCCACCATCCGCTGTGGATGCTCACATTCCTGGTGCTGACCGCGGTGACGTTCAGCCTGTTCGGCTTCATCATCGGCATCTGGGCCGACGGTTTTGAAAAACTTCAGATGATCCCGATGCTGATCGTGACGCCGCTGACCTTTCTCGGCGGCAGCTTCTATTCGGTGAACATGCTGCCGTCAGGCTGGCGCACCATCACGATGCTCAATCCGGTCGTTTATCTCATCAGCGGCTTCCGTTGGAGCTTTTACGAAATCGCCGACGTCAGCGTCGCCTTGAGCATAAGTATGACGGTGTCGTTCCTGATCGTCTGCATGATCGTGGTGTGGTGGATCTTCAAGACCGGCTATCGGTTGAAGAATTGACTTGCAAAAGCAAGTCATCCCGGGGCGCGCCTTAGCGCGAACCCGGGATCTTTACGTAGA
>CAVVZW010000060.1:0-19726 GCA_963752265.1 uncultured Alphaproteobacteria bacterium | reverse complement strand
CCGATGATGATCGAGCCGGGCTGGAAGGTTTACAAGGGCATGATCGTCGGCGAGCATACCCGCGAGAACGATCTCGAAATCAACGTGCTCAAGGGCAAGCAGCTCACCAACATCCGCACCACGTCCAAGGACGAAGCGGTGCGCCTGACCCCGCCGATCCGGATGACTCTGGAAAAGGCGCTGGCCTATATCGAGGAAGACGAGCTGGTCGAGGTGACGCCGAAGTCGATCCGCCTGCGCAAGAAGTTCCTCGACGCCAACGACCGCAAGCGCGCTGAAAAAGCCAAGCAGGCGGTGGCGTAAGGCGTGCTCCGTCATGCCCCGCTTCATGCGGGGCATCCAGTACGCCGCGGCTCATCGGTTCAATAACGAATGTCTCTGGGATACTGGATCACCCGCTTCCGCGGGTGATGACACCTGCGATTTGGCTGACTTCAAGGCCACTCGCAGACATGCTAGAGCCTGCCCATGACGTCCCTCCCCTCTTCCATCGATGTCGCGATCATCGGCGCGGGCGCCGCGGGTCTCGGCGCTGCGCATGCGCTGAAGCACTCCGGCCTTTCCGTGATCGTGCTGGAAGCGCGCGATCGGGTCGGCGGCCGCGGCCATACCGTCACCCCCGCGCCCGGTGTTACCTTCGACCTCGGTTGCGGCTGGCTGCACTCGGCTGACCAAAACGCGTTCGTCAAAATTGCCGAGCAGCTCGATTTCGAGATCGACCGAAAGCTGCCGCCGTGGCGCGAGCGTGCCTGGGGCAAGGCGTTCCCGCCGGAAGATCGCGGTGATTTCATGCGCTCGCTCGACGAATTTTTCGAGCGGATCGAGGAGGCGGCCAAGGAAGCGGCCAAGGGCGGCGTCGATCATCCCGCCAATCTCTACCTGGAAGCCGGCAACCGCTGGAATCCGATGATCGACGCGGTCTCAAGCTACATCAACGGCTGCGAGACCGACCAGCTGTCGATCCTCGACTTTGATGCCTATGAAGACACCAACCTGAACTGGCGGGTCCGCCGCGGCTACGGCGCGTTGATGGCAGCCTATGGCGCGCCGCTGCCGTTGGCGCTCAACTGCCAGGTCGCGCTGATCGACCATTCCGCAAAGCGCCTGCGGATCGAGACCTCGCAAGGCACGCTCACCGCGGACAAGGCAATCATTACCGTGCCGACCAATCTGATCGCGGAGGAAGCGATCCGCTTTTTTCCCGCGCTGCCCGCAAAAGTCGATGCCGCGCGCGGCTTGCCACTGGGTCTCGCCGACAAGGTGATGCTGGCGCTCGACGAGCCCGACCTGTTGCCGGTTGACGGCAACCTTCGCGGCGCGACCATGCGCACCGAGATGGGGACCTATCACTTGCGCCCGTTCGGCCAGCCCTGCATTGAAGGCTTTTTCGGCGGAAGGTTTGCGAGAAGCCTGGAAGACGCGGGCGACGGCGCGATCGCGGCGCACTCGATCGATGAAATCGTCTCGTTTCTCGGCAACGATTTTCGCCGCAAGCTAAAGCCGCTGAAAGAATCGCGCTGGGCGCATGATCCCTTTGCCCGCGGCTCCTATTCGCATGCGCTGCCGGGCCATGCCGGAAATCGCGCCGTGCTCGCCGCCCCCGTCGATGGCCGTCTGTTTTTTGCAGGCGAAGCCACCTCACCGAACTTTTTCTCCACCGCCCACGGCGCGCATGACTCGTGGGGAACGAGCGGCGAAAGAGGCGGCGGGAACCTCGTCATTGCCTGCGACAAACGCGTAGCGTTTGCGCAAGGGAGCGTAAGCGACGAAGCAATCCAGACCAGCTTTGCGGAGAACCTCTGGATTGCTTCGCTTCGCTCGCAATGACGAAGTAACTTACTCCAACACCCTCGCCCGCATGTCCGCATCCGGCACGAAACACGCTCATACTTGCCGAAAATCCGGTAGCGGTTTTTCGCGACGAGATTGTAGACCGCATCGCGGAGCGGCTTCGGCACCACGAAGAACACGCGCACCCAGCCCCAGCCCGGCAGGCTGGAGAGCACAGTCAGCGCGCCGTCGGATTTGAACCAAGCGACACCGCCATGAACGACCGCATTGGTGTCGGGATCGCCCGCGTCGATGCCGAACGCCTTTGCCATTCGCGCACCATAGGCTGACTGGATCTGCGTGATGCGAAAGCGTTTCGCTTTGTCTTGCGTCACAATGAACCGGATCCAGCGCGAGCAGAAAATGCAGACGCCGTCATACAGGATCACGTCATCGTCGGGCCAAATACTCATCAGCGGTTATCCAATATCGCCAGCGCGACCAGCATCAACACAATCGCCGGACCCGTCTTGACCAGCGCGCCGAGCGGCTCGATCCACAAGTCCGGCGTCAGGATTGCCGCTCCCGCCATATAACCAAGCGACGCTACGATGCCCCAGATCAACCCGACGGCGCAGGTGCGGCGGAACGCGATCAACACGCCCACGCTGATGTCCATCAGGCTGGTAAGAACCGTGATCGGGGCGACCAGCGAAGACGGGAAGTGGTGTGAACTCAGGATGCCAGCCGCGGCGTCATAGGAGACAAACAGCGCGATGAAGCCGGAAATGCTCCAGAACGCGACCAGACTCCCGAGGATCAGCGCCTTGATCAGATAAAGCCGCGCAAACCATTTGTCCTGAATGGTGGCGGGGCGCCGGCCCAAAAGCTCAGTGATGGTCCTCGGCACAAAGCCCGTTGCCGCCATCCACGCCGAGGGGTCGCCCGTCACGCCACGGCGTAATTCGGCGATCGCGGTCGAGCGCATCGGCGGCTTCCAGCCGAGCCAGCCCACGAGATCGGCCAACTTTTCGCCCGCGCTGAGAAGCCAGCCGGGCATCCGAATGCCAGGCCAAACGGTGGTGCCCGAGGCACGGCGAAACGCCTCGATCACCTCACCCAGCGTGATCGGCTCTTTTTGCATCAGGTCCCAGACCACGGCTCTCGTCGCATCGTTGGGCTCGCGAAGCGCCAGCCATGCGATGGTGATCGAGATGTCTTCGACCGCCAACGGCTGGAAAGGTACGTTTGAATAGGCTTTCGAAAGCTGAAAGGGCAATGCGGCGAGCGCGCGCACCATGGCGCTGCCGCCGAAGGCCGCGGGCGCGATCACAAACCCGGGCCGCAGAATCGCGTAGCAAACGCCTGACTCGGCAATCAACCGCTCGGCTTCGCGCTTGGTGGTGCTGAAGGCGGTCCTGTCGTCTTTCGCGGCACCCGGGATCGAAATGTGGATCAGACGGATGGCGCGGCCACACGTCTTGATCGCCCGCAACAGGCGCTCGACAAAATCGCGATGCACGGCGCTTGTGTCGCTGCCGGGACCATCTTGCAAGCACGCCGAGGCAGTTGACCACGACATAGACGTCCCGATCGCGCAGCAGGCCCGCAAGCGCGGCCACATCCATCGCCATCACGGGCAATTCCAGATCGAGCGCACTCAACTTTTGGCCTGCGGAGAATTTTCGGGCCACGCCGATGGTTTGAAAGCCCTGGCTGCGCAAATCATCGGTGACGGCACGGCCGATCAGGCCGGAAGCGCCGAGCACGAGAATGTTGCGCGAAGCGTCTCACTGGCCTGCCTCAAAAAGGTTTTGCGATCATCAGCCACAGAATGATCACGACAGAACCGAAGCCGGGAATGCCGAACAGGAACCAGCGGCCGAACAGCGTAAAATAGCGCTCCGGCAGGGGCTCGTGGCGATCAGCGGCTACCCGCGCCAGATCGCGCATCTCGATCTGCATGAACACGACTGGAATCCAGAACAGGCCGGCGAAAACATAAAGCCCAAGCGAAACCAGCAGCCATTGCTCGGCGTAGCCGGTCGCCGTCAGCATCATCAACAGCCCGCCGCTGATCGGTTGCAGGATCACCGCACTCAACGTGAAGATCATATCGGCGAGCACGACGACCGCGGCCGTGCGCGCGATAAAAGCGGCGTCGCGGCTGCGATGCGCCATCAACATGAAAAACGCAATTCCGGTGCCGGTGCCCAAAATCACGATCGCGCCGAGGACGTGCAGATACTTGACGGCAAAGTATGTTGTCATGGCTTTTTCGCCCGCGCGGGCGGTTGCGGCGTGATGTCTTTCAGCGCGCGATCGAGTTCAGCCGCCGCATGTTTCACGCCGTTCTCGGTCTCGGCCATCCAGTGGCCTTCGCCGTCGTAAGGCGGCAGCACACGGAAGTCGGCTTTGCCGCCGCCGGAGCGAAAGGCATCCGCAAGCTTCCGTGAGAAGTCCGGCGGGAAATAGCTGTCATTGGCGGCGACCAGCCAACTGACCGGAACGCGCGCACCATGGCCGAATTCACCCGCCGCCATCAACAGCGTATGCGGCGCGCAAACCTGATTGGAGTCGTTGGCATGGCCGCCCCGGCCGGCGGCAAACACGATGATGCCCGCGATCTCGGCCGGATCGGCTTTGGCAAGCGCCAGCGCCCCCCATCCGCCGGCGGAATGGCCGACGATCACAGCCCCCTCGCGCCGGATGAAGGACTGTCCGCGCAGATAGGCCGTGGCCGCGGCTATTTCTTCGGCGGTGGCCTGCCCCGAATGAGCGTAATCCGCCCCGTCGCAGCCGTTCTGATCCTCCAGATAGTGGCCGCCGGTAGCGCCATGGCCCGGCCGCTCCGGCACCAGCACCGCAAAGCCCCGCGCCACCAGGAGCGCAGCCAGCGGCCGGTACTCCGGCTGCGGCATTTGCGCTCGAAGCAGCACGTTCTGGGTAGAGGCGTGCGCAATTACCGCCAGGCGGAAAGGGCCTTCGCCGGGAGGGCGAAACAACAGGGCACGCGAAGCAACGCCGGGATCGCCCGACGGCACCAGCCATGCTTGCGCGCGATTGGGCTCCCCTTCCGCGCCTTGCCGGCCCAAGGGTTTTTGTAAGGCTTCCTGCGAGATTGCGGCTTGCGGCCACAGCGCGGCAAGCAAGATCGGCAGCAAAAAGGCCCTAACCGAAAGCATCCGTCGCCCCATGACCGTGTTGCCGGACAGATATCCGGAGTTCACTCACGGCGAATCAAATCCCACACATCATCCCGTGATCTCAAACGTTAAGAACTCGGATCGACCCCGTCCATTCCGCCAAATCCGCCAGCAAATGCCGTCCACCTGTCCGCTTTCGGTACAATAACCCCGCCAACTGATGCACAAAATCCACAGGTTAACCGATAATTAACGATAGACCTTGAAGCCGGGCCGCTGACTTGCTTTGATCGGGGTCATGAGCACAACCCTGATCGAGGTCCGACCGGCCAAGGCTGCTGACGCGGCGGCGGTGGCTTCCACCCACGACGAAGCCTGGCGCGCGGCCTATCAGGGAATCATTCCCGGCGGCGAACTTGAGAAGCTGATCAACCGCCGCGGCCCGCATTGGTGGGACTCGGCGATCCGCAAAGGCAGCCGTGTCAGCGTGCTGGTGTTCGGTGACAAGGTCGCCGGATACGCCAATTACGGGCGCAACCGAGCCCGCAGCCTGCATTTCGAAGGCGAAATCTACGAGCTTTATCTGCGGCCGGAATTTCAGGGTCTCGGCTTCGGCCGCCGCCTGTTTTCGGCTGCGCGGCGCGACCTCGTGCAGAGCGGCCTGAAGAGCATGGTGATCTGGGCGTTGTCCGATAACGAAGCGGCGACGGAATTCTACCGCGCGCTGGGCGGCCGCATGGTGGCGCGCTCTTCGGAGAAGTTCGGGCCGAAGTCGCTCGACAAGGTCGCTTTCGCCTGGACCAATTGAAGTCTGGCTGTCGTTGCCGGGCTTGACCCGGCAATCCATCATTTTCTAAAGCGGCCTTTGAAAGTGCGATGGATACGCGGGTCAGGCCCGCGTATGACGATTGTGCTAACGGCGGAGCCATTAATGCGTGTTGAAGCGATCTCGATTGGCATTGATCCCCCGCGCGAGGTCAATGTCGTCATTGAAGTGCCGGTCGGCGGCGAGCCGATCAAATATGAATTGAACAAGGACGCCGGCACGCTGGTCGTCGACCGGTTCCTGTATACGGCGATGCGCTATCCCGGCAATTACGGATTCATTCCGCACACGCTTTCCAACGACGGCGACCCCTGCGACGTGCTGGTCGCCAATACGCGGGCCATCATTCCAGGCGCCGTGATGAGCGTGCGGCCGGTCGGCGTGCTCCTGATGGAAGACGAAGCTGGCGGCGACGAGAAGATCATCGCGGTGCCGTCGTCGAAACTGACGCAGCGCTACGACAAGGTGAAAACCTATAGCGACCTGCCTGACATCACCTTGCAGCAAATCCAGCACTTCTTCGAGCACTACAAGGATCTCGAACCCGGCAAATGGGTGAAAGTGTTGCGCTGGGGCGGCGCCGATGACGCGCACCAGTTGATCGCGGAAGGCATCGCGCGGGCGAAGAAAAAATAGCCTCTCCGTCGTTCCGGGGCGCGAGCGATGGCGAGCGAACCCGGAACCTTGACCTCATGGCCACATTTTCAGCTGTCATATCGCCCGCGAAAGCGGGCGATCCAGTATTCCAGAGAGCATCGTGCTTGAACCGAAAGGCCGCAGTGTACTGGATACCCCGCTTTCGCGGGGTATGGCGGCGGAGTCGGTTTTCCGCAATTCGTCCCACAGGGAATGACGGCATCTACACCCCTGGCTTTGGCAGGCCCGCAATCGCGCAGGCCGCGCGCAAGGTGTTGACCAGAAGACAGGCCACCGTCATCTGGCCGACACCGCCCGGCACCGGCGTGATAGCGCCCGCGACTTCACAGGCTTCCGCAAAGGCGACGTCGCCCACCAGACGGGTTTTGCCATCGGCATCGGACAACCGGTTGATCCCGACATCGATGACGGTTGCGCCCGACTTGATCCAGTCGCCGCGCACCATCTCAGGCCGGCCCACGGCGGCGTAAACCAGATCGGCGCGGGCGCACAGAGTTTTAAGATCGCGCGAGCGCGAATGCGCGATCGTGACCGTTGCATTCTCATTGAGCAGCAACTGCACCAGCGGACGGCCGACCAGGTTGGAGCGGCCGATCACGATCGCATTCATGCCTTCGAGCGAAGCGTGCACACTCTTGCTTAAGATGATGCAGCCAAGCGGCGTGCAGGGCGAGAGCGCGGCAAATCCGCCGGCAAGCCGGCCGGCGTTGTTCGGATGCAGCCCGTCGACATCCTTGGCGGGATCGATCGCATTGATGACCGCTTCGGTGCTCAGCGTTTTCGGCAGCGGCAGTTGCACAAGAATGCCGTGCACCAGCGGATCGCGATTAAGCCGCGCGATCAGTGCCAGTAGATCGCCCTCGCCGACATCCTCCGGCAGCACATGCTCGAAGGAGGCCATGCCGGCCTCCTGTGTCTGCTTGTGCTTGGAGCGGACATAGACCTGGCTCGCGGGATCGTGGCCGACCAGTACGACCGCGAGCCCCGGCGTCAGCGAGCTTTCGCGCTTGACCCGCGCCACCTCTCCGGCAACGCGGGCGCGCAGTTCGGAGGCAATACGTTTTCCATCGATGATCTGCGCAGCCAACGTTGGATCACCTGATCAAAATCGGAGGCTCAAACAAGTCCTTCAATTCGGGAATGATGACCGCCCTGACCAGCTGGATCAGGATAAAGAGGACGAGAAACGACAAATCGAGCCCACCCAAGGGAGGCACAAACCGCCTGATCGGCCGCAGCGCCGGCTCCGTCAACAAATCCAGGGTGTAGAGCAGCTGCCTGACGAGATCGTTCCTGACGTTGATCACGCTAAAGGCGACGAGCCACGACATGACCGCCGTGATAATCAGGATGAAGACGTAGAGGCCGAGAAGCCAGTCTATGAAATCTAGGAGCCGTATCATCAGGATGACTTATGCTAGGGGGGCCCGGCAGATCGCGGGGAGCGAGAGATCGCTCCGAACTAAATATCGATTCCGTCAGGGGCAAACAAGGGAAGTTCCCGGCAAAACAACGATTTCGCCGTTCTTGACTTGGCCTTGGCGCGGCCTGTAAATGACCCCGATTGCCGGCGGCTTCCAAGCCTTTGACCGCTGGCTGAATGGGGCCATAGCTCAGCTGGGAGAGCGCGTCGTTCGCAATGACGAGGTCGGCGGTTCGATCCCGCCTGGCTCCACCAGCCTTCGCTCGCTTCGCGAGCTTCGGCTAGGCAAGCCCGGAAAGCCTCTCGTAGCGAAGTGAGCGAAGGCTGCCACGCCGAAGCTCGCAGAACGAAGGCGGGCCTGGGCGAGCCCTTTCGTAGCGAAGACGGGCTGATTGTTGTGCGTTCGCGTTCGGCGCGCCCCTACTCCGCCGCTTCCGCCATCGCGACGCCCGGCACGCGGCTCAGCCAGCCATCGAGAAAGTGTTTCAACCAGGCGCGCTCGACGACGTCGTAGCAGGCACGCCCCGAAAAATGCTGGTGGCGCGGCTGCGCGCCCGGCATGTCGAGGCGCTCCGTGCCCCACGTGGTCCAGCGGCACATCATGGCGGTGGTCACGTCGGGGTGAAATTGAAAGCCGAAGGCATGTCCAAATCGGAATGCCTGCATGGGGAAGTCACCGCCCTCCGCCAGCAATTCACTGCCCGCGGGAAGCCCAAACCCTTCGCGGTGCCAGTGATAGACCTCGTTCGGCCAGCGCGGCGAGATTTTCAATCCGGCGGCCGTGGGGCGGATCGGATAATAGCCCGCCTCGACGCGACCTTGGACATGCGGGGCCACGTGGGCGCCGAGATGCATCGCAAGCATCTGCGCGCCGAGGCAAATTCCGAGATACGGCCGCTGTTCGGCCAACGGGACCGCGATCCAGTCGATCTCGCGGCGAACATAGTCATCGGGATCGTTGGCGCTCATCGGACCGCCGAAAATGACGGCGCCGGCATGCGCGGAAAGCGTCTTTGGCAGCGCGTCGCCAAAGCGCGGACGCCGGATATCGAGCGGATAGCCCAGCGCCCGCAGCGCGTTGCCGATGCGGCCCGGCGTCGAAGTTTCCCGATGCAGAACAATCAGAACCGGTTGAAGGCGACGTGTCGCCAGCCAAGTTTGCTCCGCCAGCGATGCGGCGTCACGAACAAGACCGATTTTGGCGGAAGGCGACATCGATCCTTCTTCGCAGCTAGTCAGCCTGCGAGCGTAACCAGCGGATCGTTAATTTCAGGTGAGTTGACTTCTCAGCGCTCGCGCGTCTGGAGGCGGGTGACGGCCGCGAGGATGAATCCGCGCGGGAAAAATCGCAACATGAACGGCACGATCTTGATCCCGACGCCGGGCAGCACCGCGCGCTTGTTGGCCATCAGGCCGCGATAGGCTTCTTCCGCGACTTTCGTGGAGGAAACGTTGAGCACCGCAGAATCCAATCCGGGCTCGAAACCGGCGCGGGTCTGAAATTCAGATGGCACCGGACCCGGACATAGCGCGGTGACGCGGACGCCGCGAGGTCCGAGCTCGCCGTGCAAGGCTTCGGTGAACGACAGCACATAGGCTTTGGAAGCGTAATACACCGCCATACCCGGTCCCGGCAGAAAGCCGGCGATGGACGCGACGTTGAGGATCCCGCCGCGGTTTCGGATCAATTGATCGGCGAACCGCAGCGACAGATCGGTCAGGGCACGGATATTCACCGCGATCATCCCAAGCTGCTCGTTGCGATCGAGCTCGACGGCACGGCCGAACATACCGAAGCCCGCATTGTTGACGACGAATTCGACTTCGACCCCGGCTGCGGCTAAAGCGGCTGCTATTTTGTCGCACGCGTCGACCTGCTCGAGATCGCAGGGGATCACAATGGGGGCGCGCGAACCTTTGGCCGAGATCTCCGCGGCCAGCGCTTCCAGCCGATCCGACCGTCGCGCCACCATCGCCACGCGATGGCCATTGGAAGCAAAGACGCGCACCAGTTCGGTGCCAATCCCCGCCGAGGCGCCCGTAATCAGCGTCACCCGATCAGTCACGATTTTCTTGCCCGCCAGAATAAATACCAACCCAATCCTGGATAGGGCTTAGGCGGGATACAGGCGGCCTGCAAGTATTTCGAGCCTTCCCCAGGCTACGACCCCGGTGGAAATGACCAGCCGATCAGAAACATGCGGCAATGCGCTGCAATGCCGCACCGGCAACATTAAAGAATTTTCATGTGCCTGTCGGAATAAGCCGGAGCTGATGGCGATATAGAGCGGCGGCGCTCAACTGCCCGAGACTGGGACCGGCTGTTTGGCGGCAACGCGGTGCTTGAGATCGATCCGGTCGCGCGAGGATACGCCCAGCAAATCGGCGGCGCGCCAGACCACATTGTCTTCGAACTCGCTGACCTGACCGTCAGCGTACACCAGCTCCCACATCATCTCGACGATCCGCAAGCGCCCGGCCTCGTCGACCGATCGCATGATGACGCTGGTGAAATGATAGAGGTCAACGGCCTCGCCCTCGACCAGCGTCGCGGAAGCGATCAACTTATCGGCGCTGCCCCGATCGAGCCCGAAACTGCTTTCGATCAGGCCATGGAGCTTGCGCTTTTCAGCCTCGGAGGGCTCGCCATCGATCGAAATGACGTGAATCAGCAGCGCGGTCGCGGCCAGGCGATAACCGGTATCGTCGAAGCCGCGCGCCTCGTGAGCGGGAGAAACAACGTCAGCGATGAATTGGCGTAGTCCGTCGAGCATCAATCATCTCTAAATGGCTTCTGTTAAAGCCTATATGGCGCGGAAAGCGAACGCGCGCAATCGGCGCGCGTTCCCGGCACGTGTTACCTTTTGGCAAGGTAATCCTAGGGTATTTCGTACACCAGAACCTTGTCGGCGATTCCGCGCAACGCCGCTTGTTTCTGGATCGGCTCGATTGCCTGTTTTCGCAGCAGCGCCGATACCTCGGGCGTATCGACCACGCCGCCGGTCACGTGGATGGCCTGCGAGGTCGCAAGCCCCTGAACCCGCGCCGCGATATTCACGGTCTGGCCGAAATAATCCTGCCGTTCGTTGAGCATGACCGCGAGGCACGGGCCTTCGTGAATACCGATCTTGACGACGAGATCGCCGGTGCCGCGCTCCGCATTGAGCGCATCCATCGCCGCGCGCATCCGCAGGCCCGCGGCAATCGCGTGCTCCGGCTTGAGAAAGGTCGCCATCACGGCATCGCCAATGGTCTTCACCACGGCACCCTTCTCCGATGCAATGATCTCGAGCAACGCCCGAAAATGCGCCCGCACCAGATCGAAGGCGGCGAGATCGCCGACGCGTTCATAGAGCGCGGTTGAGCCCTTCAGGTCGGTGAACAGGAACGTGAGCGAGGTGATCTTCAGCCGCTGGTCTATGTTAAGATTGTCGGCCTTGAATACGTCGCGGAAGGTCTGGTTGGACAGTATCCGCTTGGCGGTCAGAAACGGCCGGCGCCTGCCGAGCATGGCATGAAGCCCCTCCGCCGCGATGAACACCGTCGGCAGTGTCCGCACACCAGCCTGATTCTCGAGCGCAAGCCGCAAAGGACCCGGACGCATCGTGATCGATCCGGTTGGTGGGTGCGACTTGTTGTAGACCAGTGAAAGCTGCTGGCGCTCTTTGGTGGGCTCGCCCCGCACGTCGATGAAATGCGCCGAATGCGTCACCGGCTCGAACGCAATGATGAATTGCGGCGGCAATTGCAACGACAGCACGGCACGTTCGCCCGCCGGCAGTTCAAGCGCATCGAGCGCGACTTCCTCGGTCAGCGCCGCAAAGGACGATCCGTCGAGATCGATGCCGGAACTCCAGAACACCTGCTTGTAGTATTCCCATAGCGGCAGGGTGTTGGGATCGTGGGCGGCAATACGCCTGATCTTGGGGCTGACCGTGAAGGCGACTTCCACCTGTTCGTCGACGGAAGGCTCATAGCCGCAGGCGCATAACCCGCAATGATAGTCCTCGCTGCGCAGCGATTTCAGCGTGTCGTGGGCGTCTAACACCCCGCTACAACCGGGACAAAGCACGTTCCAGGTCAGGTCGAACAGGCCGAGCCGCGAGGCGTGCAGGAATCCCGAGATCGCCTGCTCCTCATCGAGGCCGCCAGCCTTGGCAAATTCCAGAACATTGACCCGGTTGAGTTCGTGATCTTCGCCGTGCTCAATGAGGCGCGCTATCGCGGCTGCAACCGCCGGGTCGGCGGTCTGCTTCAAGACCGAAAACTGGGCCTTCAATTCGCTCATGATGCTCGTTCGCTCATGATTTAGGCCCTTATGCAGACTTGGCCCTATCTAGGTTTTTCGGACGCGCGCGCAAGTGGCGCCCAATGATCCCTGCCGCGAGTACGTGACGAGACCCTAGCGCGGCGTGATCTGGAACATCGGCGAACGGTCCGGCTGGGTCGTGACCACGCCCATCGGCATGACCGGATCCTTGTCGAGCAGCGTGACGCGAAACGCTGCGATGATCCGCGCCAGCGCCAACGTCGCCTCTACCAGCGCGAAATGCGCGCCGATACACACCCGCGGGCCAACGCCAAACGGCAGATAGGCGAAGCGGTCCGGCGGCGGCGCCGGCGCCAGGAAGCGCTCGGGCACGAACGCATTCGGATCGCGCCAGAGTTTTTCATGACGGTGCAGCAGCCATGGCGCGATCAGGATCACGTCATTTTTGGCGACCGGCATGCCCGCGACTTCATCCGGGCCGAGTGCCGCGCGCGCGATCAGGAACGCCGGCGGATAAAGCCGCATGGTTTCGTCGACCACAGCGCGGGTAAACTTCAACCGATCGAGATCGGGCTCGCTATTCGCGCCCGCCTGCCGCGCCTCGGTTGCCAATTGCTCCTGCGCGACGGGATCAAGCGCCAGCATATACAGCGACCAGAACAGCGCCGTGGCGGTGGTCTCGTGACCGGCGAGAATCATGGTCGCGACTTGATCGCCGAGTTGCGCGTCGCTGAAGGCCTCGTTGGTTTCGGGATCGCGCGCTGAATCCATCAGGTCGAACAAATCGCGAGCCGGCGCGCCCTCAGCCTTGCCGGCGGCGCGGCGCTCCGCCATCAACTGGCCGACAAAGGCCGTCCAGCGCTTGCGGAAGCGCGCCCGCGCAAAATCACGCGGCGCGGGCCAATTCAGCGGCAACACCAGATCGAGAAAATGCGGCCGCGCCAGCCTCTCGCCATATTCCATCACGAAGTCGCGCAAGGCCGCGCCGTGACGTTCCATGCCGAACGAAAACATGGTGCGGCCGGCGATCTCGAGCGTCATGCGCTGCATGACCTCGCGCAGATCAACGGGGGCATTGCTGACGCGCCGCAGGTTTGCGATCGTCTCATCGGTCGCAGCAGTCATATGCGGGACGAGCGTTCCAACCGCGCGCGGCGTAAACGCCGGCGCCAGTGTGCGCCGCTGATGCTTCCAGGATTTCCCCTCGGACGTCAGGAGGCCGTCGCCCAGCATCGGGCGCAGCACGCGGAAACCGGTCGGCGTGCGGGAGTAATTCTCGTAATTGTCGACCAGCACATGGCGGATCGCATCCGGCGTGTTGAGAATGAAGCTCGCATGCAGAAAGAAACGGCCGCGGATGACGTCGTCCTCATAGGCGCGCTGGCCCCAGGTTCCGATCGCGCTTTCGCGCATCGCCCCGAGCCGCTGCAACGTCGTCATGCTCTCCGGCGCCCGCGGCGGGTGAGGCGGAACCAGTCGCTGGCGCGTGGCCGGGATATCCCAGGCTTCGGCTATGCTCACGGATGTCGTCCTCGCAACCATCGCAGATGGGGGTAGTCCCGTCCGCCGGCCCAACATATCAGCTTCAAAATCCGGGCGCCATGAAGGCAATGTTACCGTAGCAAAACCAGGCCTATCCGGCTGGACAGGTACGGATCGGAGCGGGCATCACTGCTCCCAGAGGGAATCAAGCCGACCGCAACGGAAGACATCATGACCGAACAGCCCAAGCGAGCGATGTTTACCGCCGACGGTGTCGCCGCACCCTTACGCCACACCGTTTTCCGGCGGATCTGGCTCGCCAGCCTGCTGTCCAATCTCGGCCTGTTGATTCAGGCGGTTGGTGCGGCCTGGGCGATGACCCAGATGACCTCGTCGGCCGACAAGGTCGCGCTGGTACAGACCGCGCTGATGCTGCCGGTGATGCTGATCTCGATGCCGGCCGGCGCCATCGCCGATATGTATGACCGCAGGATCGTTGCCATGGCCTCGCTCACGATCGCGCTCGTGGGCGCCACCGCGCTGACGGTACTGGCATGGCTTGGCCTGATCACGCCGACGACGCTTTTGGTTTTCTGCTTCATCGTGGGCAGCGGCATGGCGCTGTTCGGCCCCGCCTGGCAATCCTCGGTCAGCGAGCAGGTGCCGACGGAGACGCTTCCCTCGGCCGTGGCGCTGAACGGCATCAGCTACAATATCGCGCGCAGTTTTGGGCCGGCCATCGGCGGTATCGTAGTCGCCACCGCCGGCGCGGTGGCGGCCTTTGCCGCCAACGCGGTGCTGTATGTTCCGCTGCTGGTCGTGCTGTTTCTCTGGCGCCGCGCCAACGAGCCGTCGCGGCTGCCGCGTGAGCGGCTCAACCGGGCGATCGTCTCGGGCGTGCGCTACATCGCCAATTCCCCGTCGATCAAGATCGTGCTCGCACGCACCTTGATCACCGGCCTGATCGGCGGTTCGGTATCGGCGCTGATGCCGCTTGTGACCCGCGATCTCTTGCATGGCGGCGCGCAGACTTACGGCATCATGCTCGGGGCTTTCGGCATGGGCGCGGTGGTCGGTGCGCTCAATATCGGCGAAGTGCGTAAGCGCCTGAGCGGCGAGGCCGCGATCCGCGCCTGCGCGATTTCCATGGGTGGCGCCATCGCCGCCGTCGCGATGAGCCGTGAACCGGTGTTGACGGCAGCCGCGCTCGTGGTGGCGGGCGCGGCCTGGATGCTCGCGGTCGCGCTGTTCAATATCGGCGTGCAATTGTCGGCGCCGCGCTGGGTGGCGGGCCGTTCGCTCGCGGCGTTTCAGGCGTCGATCTCCGGCGGCATTGCAATCGGAAGCTGGGGATGGGGCCACCTGACGGATGCCGCCGGCGTCGAAGCCGCACTTCTGGTTTCAGCCGTCTTGATGCTGCTCTCGCCGCTGCTCGGCTTCTGGCTGAAAATGCCGCGAGTCGGCGCGCGCAACGAGGACGCCGAGGTGCTGGCCGATCCCGAAGTGCAGTTGTCGTTGACCGGGCGCAGCGGGCCGCTGGTGGTGGAGATCGAATACCGTGTCGCGCAGGACAACGCGCGGGCATTCCACAACGTCATGCAGGAGGTCCAGCTCTCACGGCAGCGCAACGGCGCCTATGGCTGGTCGATCGCGCGCGACATCGCCGATCCCGAGTTGTGGACCGAGCGCTACCATTGCCCGACCTGGCTCGACTATCTGCGCCAGCGCAACCGCTCCACGCAATCCGAACGCGCGCTTCATCAGCGCGCGATCGATTTTCATCTGGGACCCGATCCGGTGCGGGTTCGTCGCATGCTGGAGCGTCCGTTCGGTTCCGTGCGCTGGAAGGAAGAGACGCCCGACCGCGCGACCCGCGAGGTGCTGCCGGTGGCTTCCGCCGCCGCAGGCAGCAGCACGTAGAGCACGATCCGGAAAAGCGTGTAGCGGTTCTCCCCTCGCGACAAACGCAGAAGCGTTTGCGCGGAGATCACGCAAAATAAAAGACTGGCGTTCGGATTACTGCCCGTTATCGGTCAGGACCTTGTCGCAAGCCCTGCTGAGCCGGGAGCGGTGTTGCTGCAAACACGCCAGCACGGCCGAGTCGCCGTCATTCATCTGGGTGCGGCAGAAACGCGACACATCACGTGCGCAGGCATCATGGCCTTGCTGGCTTGAGGCCTGCACCATCGTGAGCACTTGCGCCGCCATCAGCGCCGACAAAAACACAAAAGAAATTCTGAACATCTGACCCAAACCTTCATCCCTGAAATTGCTGGGATGAAAGTCTGCTCGGCCGGCCCTGTCAATGCGTGATCGGCGCGCCAATTGGCGCATCACGCCGGGTCGCGGCACGTGAGATCACTACATGGGACGTCGTCGAACCTATCCGTCGTCGGTGCGAGTACGCAAATTATTGAGCACCTCCTCACTCGCTGCGAGGGCCCCTGCGACATCACGAAATGACCGGCGTTGGGGGAGCGTTAACAAATCTTTCTCATAAAGAAGGTGGGGCGAATTTTAGTTTTGATATTAACGAAAGAGTAACCATGCGTAACGCGTTCGGCTTGATGCTGGTGAGTATTGTGACGGCCACGTTGATTGCCGCCGGTGGCTGGTTCTGGACTTCGCATCGAAGCACGGCCGCCCCGCAGACGGTCGCCGCCGCGCCAGCCGTGCCCGCTCCCGCGCCCGCGAAATCCGCCGCAAGCCGCGACCCGGCCGATGTCACCGGCAGCATCTCGGACAAGCCGCGCGCCGCGCCGGCCCCCATTCTCGCGCAAGCCAGGCAGGCCTGCGCCAATCCGGATGCGCTCGGCGTCTCCCGCGTCGTCGAAATCGACACCACGGGCGGACCGGGCTTCGGCTTTGAGCATTTCAAGCAGATCGATTTTCTCGCCGACAAGGAAGTCGTGCTGACCTTCGATGACGGTCCCTGGCCGGGCAACACGCCCGCCGTGCTCAAGGCACTGGCCGACGAGTGCACCAAGGCGGTGTTCTTCTCGATCGGCAAGCACGCGACCTATCATCCCGAAATTCTCAAGCAGGTTCTGGCGGCCGGCCACACCGTCGGCACGCACACCTGGTCGCATGCCAACCTGAATTCAAAGAAGCTGAACGAGCAGACCGTCAAGGACGAGATCGAAAAGGGCAACAGCGCGGTGAAGTTCGCGCTGGGCGCTTCGCCCTCGCCTTTCTTCCGCTTCCCGGAGTTGCAGCATAACCCGGCGGCGATGGCCTATCTCGGCACGCGCAACATCGCGATGTTTTCCTGCGATCTCGATTCTTTCGACTTCCGCGCCAAGAACGCCGATCAGATCATCGCCACCGTGATGACCAAGCTCGAGAAGCAGGGCAAGGGCATCATCCTGATGCACGACTTCCAGAAGCATACGGCGGAAGCGATGCCCGAATTGCTCCACCGCCTGAAGGCTGGCGGCTACAAGGTCGTGTTGATGAAAGCGAAAGCGCCGATGCAGACCCTGGCGGAATACGACGAAGCGCTGATCAAGGATCTGAAGCTGCCGGTCGCAGGCAACCGTCCGGTCAGCACCATCGTCCAGACGGTGTCGCAATAGGCACATCGCCTCAGGCGCTGTGTCCGCAGGGCGGGTGGTCCTTGACCGCGTGAAGCTGCGGCTGGCCTGTCGCCATGAATTCAGACATGGCGGCTTCTGACGACCAGTTCAGGTAGTAGACGAGCGCGGCCGCGAGCGCGAGCAACAGCACGATTTCCAGAACGATCATCCGGACGATCGACGGCCAGGAGCCTTGGTAGGAATTCTGGCGGGAAGACCGATTTGGCGGAACGCTATTGGCTGACGAGGACACGGACGCCTCCTAAGACGAGGTTTGCACCCTGTTCTAGGAGCTGTGGGGAAAGTCCACTGTGAACGACATCACAGTTCGGGGCGAATATTTCAAGGCTTCGGCGCCATCAGGCATTCCGCGACGACCAGCTCTTTCACCTTCTTGTCGGAAAGCCGCCGGCGCGACACGTCCACCATCTCGTAGCCGTCCTTGTTGCAGGAGATCGCGATCTGGTCGGCTGTGACGTCATTGCCGAACGTCGGATACAGCTTGTAGACGCCTTCGGCGTTGGTGCGGACCATGATGCGCCATTTGCCCATCTCCGCTTTGACCTGGACGCCGGGGATCGGCTTCAGGGTTCCGGTCTCACGGACCGAGCCGACGAATGCGACATCAAAATCTTCGTCGCGCTCGGAATTGATTTCGCCCGCGTAAGACGGCCAGCAAGAGATCGCGATGGCCGCAACGGCGATGAGGCCGGTGACCCCTGTAATCACATGGAGCTGGGTTGAGTTGCGTGGCGGCATTTTGTCCAAGGTGTGAGGCTCAATAAGAAAACACGTTTTAGCAAAGAGGTCCCTCGATGGCCGGTCGCTTTTTCGTGACTTCAGCGCAGAAACCAGTCCCGAAAGAAGTAGAAGACGCTGATCATGACCAGCAGCGGAACAATCCAGCCGAGCCAGTATTGGACGGGGCGGCTTTTCAACAGCGGCAGCGCGATCACGCTCGCCGCTGTGGCCCCAAGCGTCGAGGTCACAAGCCAGCCATACCAATACATCGGCGGGCCATCCCGTGACGGCTCAACCAGCCAGCCCCATTGTCCGATTTTCGGATGATAGGTGAACAGCGCCCAGTTCAATTCGACCGAGACGATGTAGATGACGGCAAACGCGGCGGAGAAGACCGGGATAATCTTTTCTAGATTGCTGTTGTTCATAGCCCGAAGAAACCCCGGATGTTGTTGAGGATGTGGCCGATGATGAAGGCGAACCAGACGATGAAGCAGAGGATGAGCGTCACCGCGACGCGCGCCGATTGTCCGGAAGGCTCAGGGCGTCGCCACACCAGCCAATAGAGCGGCAACAAGCCAAGCCCGATCGCAATGAACTGCTCCTTGATCTCGAACGAGCCCACGGCCGGATACAGCCGCGCGTTTTCCATATAGGTCCGTACCCAGACCCGATAGATCGGATAAATGTAGGCGCCGAGCGCCGCGACAACCAAAAACATCACGATGTTGGCGTTGACATAGAGGCGGCTCGACACGGAGCGATAGGCGTTGACGAATCCGGCCTTGTTTCGCGCCGGCCAGACCACGGCCACGGCCTGATGCGTGATGCTGCCGAGCAACGCGACAGCAAGAAGACCGTGCAAGATAACCAGAAACGTCGACATGTTCCTCCCTCAGGACCTCTGACATCAAGGTCTCTTCATGCAAGTCTTGCAAGGCTTGCGACCTTAGGCGCGATCATTTGGGGAGGGAATGCTCGCGCCGCTTATTTTTGTTCTAATTCCAATTCAACGCGCGAACATCAGCGACGCTGAGATTCAAGGCCGGAAAAGGAACCTGACGCATAGACGATTTCGCCACCGACGATCGTCAGCAGCGATTTGATTTTCGCAATGTCGGAAATGGATGCGGTAAAATAGTCGTCGTTCAATACAGCGAGATCGGCGAGCATCCCCGGCATCAGGCGGCCGCGGCGATTTTCATCATGTGCAAACCACGCGCTTCCTTCGGTGTAGATGCGAAGCGCCGCCTCGCGGCTCGGGATTTCTGCCGGCCCCCGGGTTTCAACGCGATCGACGGTCAGGCCATCGAGCATCCAGCGCAAAGACACGAACGGATTTTCGATCATGACCCGGTTGGCATCCGTGCCGCCGCCGACGGTGAGGCCGAGCCTGCGCGCCGAGACGATCGGCGGCGATCGCTGCATCTGGTCTGGTCCGCGTTCTGCGATGTAGGAAGGCGCTGCGAAATAAAGCCCGTCCTGCGTCAGCCAGCCGACGCCAAGCGCTTTCATCCGCTGCAATGAGGCGTCGGACGCATCTTGCAGATGCGCGATCGACCAGCGCAACGGCGCGATCGGCACGTCGCGATTCACGCGCTCGAAAACATCCAGCAAATGGCGAACGGAACGATCGTTGTTCCAGTGCGCCGTCAGCGTCATGCCTTGATCGGCGGCCCAGCGCGCCACGCGATAGAACGCTTCCTTGTCGGCGTCGGTGGGCATCTCGTTGTTGTACATGCCCCAGGTGACGCATTCGCCAATGCCGTTGAAGCGCAGCCAATCGTCGCCAGTGCCCATCGGCAGGAATTGCGTCGCGGCCTGAAAATCCTCCAG
>CAVVZW010000059.1:0-4694 GCA_963752265.1 uncultured Alphaproteobacteria bacterium | reverse complement strand
CACCCGGACCAAAGTGGACGAATTCGTCGCGCAAGTGAGCGCCGAACCTCGCGCGGGGTACCGGTCGTACGGCGGATTGACCGCGCTGATCTATGCCGCGCGCGAAGGCTGCGTCGATTGCGTGAAGGCTCTGAAGGAAGGCGGCGCGAACCTCAACATGGCCGATCCGGAAGGCGTGACGCCGCTGATGATCGCGCTGTGGAACGCGCACTTCGATACGGCTTCGTATCTGGTCAAAGCGGGAGCGATGGTCAACAAGTGGGATTGGTGGGGACGCACGCCTCTGTGGCTGGCGGTGGATTACAACACTCTGCCGCACGGCGGCCGCTCGGATGCGCCCTCGGTGGATGAGACGTCCGCACTGCAAGTGATCGATCAGATCCTGGAAGCCGGCGCGAATCCGAATATCCAGCTCAAGATTCTGCCGCCGTTCCGCAGTGTCGGCTCGGACCGCGGCGTCGATGGCATGATCACTACCGGCGCGTCGCCGCTGCTGCGCGCGGCCAAGGGCATGGACGCTCCGGCCATCGCGCTGCTGCTGAAGCACGGGGCGCTGCCGAATCTTCCCAATAACCAGGGCATCACGCCGACCATGGCCGCCGCTGGTTTGGGCTCGGTGGATGCCGACACGCGCGGCTGGTTTAACACGCCGGATGTGCAGCAACGCGCCATCGCATCGCTCGATCTTCTGTTGAAGGGCGGCGGCGAGATCAACGCCAAGGGCGGACGCTCGCAACAGACTCCGCTGCATGGCGCCGCGTTCTGGGGTTGGAACGATGTTTGCAAATTTTTGATCGATCATGGCGCGGATATCAACGCCACCGACGCCAAGGGCATGACGGTGGTCGACGCCGCGATGGGCCGAGCCGGCGGCAACAGCCGCGGCGGCCAGCGCATCGATGTTCACGAAGACACGGCCGCGTTCCTGATCAAGCTGGGCGCGCCGGCAGGCAAGCAAACCGCGGCGAAGTAGGGGCTACTTTTTCACCTGGTCAACGTCCACGTCGAGGTTGTGCCCGATGCGGAACGCGTACATGCCATCGGTGTGATTTAAATAGTTAACCAAATTGATCGTTAATTTGGCACTGCTCTAAGCGAATGAAGCCCGTGTTATGTGTGAATTCGTTTTCGTTCTTAATTGTTGACTGTTCTCGGAAGGTCTAATGAGCCTAGTTGCTTGTACTTTGTATGACCTTTGATGCCATTTTGGAACATTTTTGACTTGCCGTAGCGCTGGATGCTTTATACAATGAAACTCCTGGCCTGCTCTCTCTCAACAAATAAAAATTGATCTTAGATTTAAATTCTTGCAGTCTGATCGGTCAGATTTTTATTGCCAATCAATTTTCCATTCTCATTTTTGTATGAAAGCTGAGTAGTTAATTAATATAATTCACAGTCGTACCATTGATCGCTAGATTACTGGTTTAAGACGATTCTTGATGACATGTCAGTTTGCAGGATTTATGATTCGAAATGCACTCTTTTAATAGTCCGTATAGTTGGCAAATTTAGTAATTTAGTATTTACATAAAAAGCATCCTTCCTATTTCGGCCATATGAACAATCCTAATACTAACTTAACCTTCCCAAACTTTGACCATAACCTAGCCATAACCCACACCCTAATTTTAGTTCCTAACCCTAAACCTAGACCTTACCCTAATCCTAAAAATACTAAAGGTAAAAATAGCCAAAAATTGGCAAAAAAGGTAAGACTGATGTTAAAGGTAAAGAATTCTTTACGGATTATGAGCCCAAAGCATCCAGGATCAAGATTGATTAATACTCTATACATGGGCCACGCGGATTAGTGCCTGTCGGGTCCGGCAATAGCTCCGGCCTTCCCAACGCGCTCTCCCGTGCCTCTGACCGGCGCGGTGTTGAAGAATCCGATTGGGTATCGGCACGGCAGGTGATGACCCGCCAACCGGCGTTCAGCCTGACGACCACCGCCTTGTAGTTGTCGGCTTCCTCGCTCATGCCGACACCTTCACGGCGACGGCCCTCGGCCCCTTCGGGCTTTCGGCCAACTCAAAAGAAACCCGCTGGTCAGCCCACAGGTCAGTGGCCCGTCGAAGCGGCAGGAAGGCAGTAGGGCAGTTCTATGGACAAAGACGGCAGCGCCGCCGTCGTCGGGCTGGATGAAGCCAAACCCTTTTTTCTCGCTGAAAAATTTTACGGTTCTGGTCCGCGCGCGTTGTCATGCGGCCACCTTCGAAGCGACCGCCTCGGCGAAGGCGCGGGTAGGGAAGGGGCCCGGCCCGTCGAGCCCGATCTCAAAGGCGCCGTCGTCACGCTGAAAGATGACCGCAGACAGCTCTAGCGAGTGGTGTAGAAAATCCCGGACATGGTGTGAACACTTTCCCCGGATTTTCCCCGTGTCGGGAAGTGATGTTGCCGACCCGTTCCGTGTCGATGCGTCGTCATTGGTTTCGACGTGACCTCGGAAACCCCTCTGATCTAATGGGATTTTCTGATCTTGCGGCTTTCCAAAAAGTTGCGGCCAGCCCTTGGGGGAAGGCTGGCCGCGCGCGATCCGGTCTGGGACGGGGAGGGGTGGGGATGTGACCGGGTCGCGTAGCTCCTTAATCGTTGGTTATCAGTGATCTCTTCAGTGATCTCGGGCCGAGGCGGTCAAAGCCGCAGGCCTGGGATCGCCGAGGGAGACCCAAACGTTCGGGTCTGCCTGCGATTGACGTTTGACGAAGCGGTAGCCGGTCTCGGTCCAGGCCACGACGTTTTCGTTCTGGTTGTCCAGAATGAACTCGCCCTTGTCGGACTTGACGGTCAAGACCGCATGGCCTTCGCCCATCTTGTCGCGCACCACCGTGATCAGAAGCGCCTCGCGTGGCCATCCCGCGTCGATCAGCATCTTCCGCTTCAAAAGCACATAGTCCTCGCAGTCGCCGTAGCCGTCCGTCGGGATCGACCATTTCTCGATGACGCCCCAATGATCCATGTCGGTCATCGGCTTGACGGTCTCGTTGACCCAGCGATTGACCTTCAAGAGATCGCGCCAGGCCGGCTGCGTCATGACGATATCGCGCGGCTGTGACGGACCGCCTTTGCACTCGGCGGGAGCCTCGTTGCAGAATTCCACCCAGCCGATCGGCGCACGCGTGGTGTCGCCGAGGCTTGCATAAAGTGTCCGCTCATCGGCCGCTCGCGCCGACGCGCTCAATCCAATTAGGATGGCGACGGCCGCCAATCCTTTTTGCTCCCTGAACCCAAACATTGTGGCCCCCGTTTTTCTTGTTGGGACCACGTTTCTCACAAAGGTTTTGCGGTGCGGCTAAGTAAGCCAAGTACAATTAAAACGAATACTGATAAATACTTCCGACAATTCGATCTATATTTGAATCAAACTCGACGACAATTTTAGACAACTGCAGTTGAATTCAAATTTTAGCTGTTAACGGCCGGCAGCGCGAAAACACCGCTGATTTCGCCGCAAAAGCCAAACGTATTAACCGCGATGGCCGAGAAACGAGGGGCAAATAGGGCGCCGTCCAGTGGCATTCGGCCGCAAAAAGCTGCGAAATTCGGCTCTTAGAGGCTTTACCGGGCGGTAACGCTGTCGGAGACAGAGCCGGAAAACCTTGGCATCTATGCCACGCAAGAAGACGAAGAAAAACGAGGTGATCATGAAGAAGGTGTTTTCGGGCTTTGCCGTAGCGCTGTGTCTTGCCGTCAATATTCCGGCCCTCGCCCAGGAGGCAATCCGCATCAATCCGACGGATCCGCAGCCGACCTGCATCATGTGTCCGGGGACCTATATTCCGGCGGCGGAACTTGAGCGCTATACGCAGAAGGCCGTCGCCGAGAAACTGATCGATCAGCAGGTGCGCGACATCGATATCGGGAAAGCGCGTATCGGCATCGGCATGGTCCACCGCGGCCGGCTGGAAAAGCCCGCGCCCGATTCAGTCGCCGAGCACGACCAGATCAGCGAGGTCTATCACGTGATTTCAGGCTCAGCGACGCTGGTGCTCGGCCCCGATATCGTCAACCGGCAGCGCCGGCCTTCGACGATGCGCACGGTGGTCGAGTTCAACGGTCCCGGCAATAACGGATCGGATGTGAAAGACGGCGTCGCCTATCAGATCAAGGCCGGCGACGTCGTGGTCATTCCGGCCGGCACCGGCCACTGGTTCACAGAGATCGATGACCACATCGATTATCTGATGATCCGGATCGATCCCGACAAGGTGACGCCGCTCAAGGGCGAAGCGCAGTCGATCGACTATCTGTCGAAGCCGGCGAGGAAGGTCGAATAGCCAGCCACTTGCGCCGCGCTGTGTCAGGTGAGCTTGACGAGCTGCTTGCCGAAATTCTTGCCCTTGAGCATGCCGAGGAAAGCAGACGGCGCACTCTCGATGCCGTGCGCGATCGTCTCGCGCCATTTGAGCTTGCCGGTGGAAGCCAGCCCGATCAATTCGCCGAGCGCAGCCGGCCAGTCCGGCAAAAAGTCGCTGACGATGAAGCCACGCATCATCAGGCGGCGCATGAGCATGATGCGCATGTCGTTGAGCGACGTCGTCTCGGCGCCTTCGTAGGATGCGATCAGGCCGCAGATCGCGATGCGGCCGAAATCGTTCATGCGCGCCATGGTCAGCGCGAACGGCTGGCCGCCGACATTCTCGAACAGGCCGTCGACGCCGTTGGGCGTCGCCGCCGCGAGCTGTTGCGCG
>CAVVZW010000058.1:0-30311 GCA_963752265.1 uncultured Alphaproteobacteria bacterium | reverse complement strand
CCCGATACGAGGGGCCGTGGGTTGCCGAGCGCTATCTCGTCATCCGCAACATGCTGGCTTCGTCGCCCGACGCGATCCATCCCGTCACCCGCGAGATCGCGGCTGCGGGTAGCCGGCTTTCCGCCGCCGACACCTTCGCTGCCCTTTATCGTTTACAGGGGCTGCGGCGCACCGCCGAGCACGCCTTCGCCGGCATCGACGCGCTGGTGCTGCCGACCGCGCCGACCGCCTATTCGACGACACAGGTGCTGGCCAATCCGATCGAGCTCAACTCAAGGCTTGGAACCTATACCAACTTCGTCAACCTGCTCGACCTCTGCGGCCTTGCATTGCCGTCGTCGATCCGGCCCGACGAAATCCCGTTCGGCATCACGCTGCTTGCGCCCGCCGGCCAGGACGCGCTGCTCGCGAGCATCGGCCGCGTGTTTCAGACGAAAACCAAACTAACGCTCGGCGCCAAAGGCGTGGCGCTGCCGCCACTCGCCGACCTCAATCTCGCTTTGACCGGCGACGAAATCCCGATCGCGGTGGTTGGCGCGCATCTCTCGGGCATGGCGCTCAACGATGAATTAAAGGCGCTTGGCGGCCGGCTGCTGGAAGCCACTTCTACGGCGCCGGACTACAAGCTCTATGCTCTCTCCACTACGCCGCCAAAACCCGGCATGCTGCGCGTCGAAGCAGGACGCGGCACATCGATCGAACTCGAGCTCTGGGCGCTGCCGGCGTTGGCCTTTGGCAAATTCGTCGCCGCGATCCCGCCGCCGCTATCGATCGGCACGGTGCGCCTGAAGGACGGCCGCGGCGTGAAAGGCTTTATCGTCGAAGCCGCCGACGTCGGCAGCGCAAAGGACATCTCCACCTTCGGCGGCTGGCGTGGCTTTGTGGCGAAGGCGGCGGCAGGTTAGGGCTCACACCGAAACGGCGTAAATTTCGTATTCGCCGTGCACCCGCTCGATATGCGCGCGCATCGCGCCCGCCGCACCATTGCGGTCGCCACGCAAAATGGCCACCACCACGCGATCATGCTCGGCATGCGATTGGGCGAGCCGGCCGAGGTTGCGGAACTGGGCGCGGCGGAACGGCTGCACCCGCTTGCGCGTCGCCAGCGTGATCTCGGCGATATGGCCGTTCTGCGAACCGGCATAAATGAAACTATGAAACTGCTCATTGACCGCGTGAAAGCGATCGGGATCGCCGGCATGGCTCAGCACCCGTAGCTCTTCGTGAATCGCCTCGAGCCGGTGGCGCTCGGCCGGCGTCATGCGTTCCGCGGCCATGCCTGCACACAGAGCTTCGAGTTCCGCCATCGCCTCGAACATCCCACCCAGGCGCTCGATCGAGGGCTGCGCGACCACCGCGCCGCGATGGGCGCGCGCCTCCACCAGCCCTGACGCCGCCAATTGCCGCAACGCCTCGCGCACCGGCGTACGCGATACGCTAAAACGCCGCGCGATATCGGTTTCGTCGAGCGCGGCGCCCGGCGCCAGCGTGCCGCGCACGATCTCGTCAGCCAGTTGCAGGCGCAACTCCTCGGCACGTGTCAGCTTGTCGGCGCCTACACCCCGGCCGCGGGGACGAACAATCGCTTTGGCTTCCGCGACCGAGCGAAGCAACGCGATATCCGGGATATCTTCAAGGCTCATGCCTTTTGATCCCCAGGCTGATCCTTGGGTTCATCGATCACGCTGACATGCGCAGCGACGATTTTCCACCCTTGTGGAAACCGCACCCATGTCTGCATCTGACGCCCGACCTTGCCGGGCGCGGAGTCGCGATAAAACAAGGTCGAGGCGACCGCCATGTCGCGGCCATAGGTCGTGATCACGGTGCGATCGGTTCGCCGCATCAGGCCAACGGACGGGCGCGCGGCACGAAACGCCATGATCTCCCGATAGCCGTGAAGATTTTCGCCGCCGCCATAGCGCAGCGTGCGTGGATCGTCGCGGAACAATTCATCCAGCACCGCGACGTCGTTGGTTACCAGCGCCTGTTCGTAACGCGCGAATTGCGCGGTCACTTCAGCGAGCACCTCGGGAAGATCGACCTGCATGTTCAGACGCCCCTCGGCCGCGGCGCGGACACGACCCCTTCGCGCTCCAGCGCGGCTGCGACGCGAAGCGCGATGTCTTCACGCCAGGGCGCGGCGATGATCTGCACGCCGATCGGCATCGGCTCCAGCGGCACGGGGACTGCGACCACCGGAAGCCCGATAAACGAGATCGGCTGGGTGTGGATACCGATATTGGCGCGCACCGGCAATTCAACGCCATCGAGCGTGAAATTCACTTGTCCGAGTTTCGGCGCGACGCAGGGCGTGGCCGGCGCCAGGATGACATCGACCGATTTGAACAATTCGAGGACCTGCGTACGGTACCAGCGGCGGAATTTTTGCGCCCGATCGACCATCGGTGCCGGAATCATCGCGCCGGCGATCAGGCGGTCGCGAACGGCCGGATCGAAATCTTCGGGGCGCGTTCGCAACCGGTCAAGATGAAGCGAGGCGCCTTCGCAAGTTGAAATGACGTAAGCGGCGGCGCGGGCGCGCGCCGCTTCAGGAATTTCGACCGTGCGGTTCACACCAAGCGCTTTGGCAACGCGGGCCACCGCCTCGACCGCTTCCGGGAAGACATTCTTCTGGAAATAGCCGGCGGCAATCGCAATCCGCAAATCGCCGATACCTTGGGCGAGCGACGGCAATGCCGGTTCGACCGGCCGCGTCGTGCAGGCCGCATCGTCCGCGTCCGGCCCTTGCATCGCGTCATAGGCCAACGCGAGATCGCCGACCGAACGCGCTAACGGACCGACGTGATCGAATGAGAACACGAACGGAAACGAGCGCCCACGGGAGAGCCGGCCGTAGGTCGGCTTCAGTCCGAAGATGCCGCAAAACGACGACGGCACCCGGATCGAGCCGTTGGTGTCCGAACCAAGCGCCAGCGGAACCAGCGCGCCGCCGACGGCGCTGCCGGAGCCGCCGGACGAGCCGCCAGTCATCCGCGTCACATCATGCGGATTGCGCGAGGGGCCATCGTGAATGTTTTCGCCGGTGAAGTCGTAGGCGTATTCGCCCATATTGAGCGCGCCGACCAGCACCGCGCCGGCGGCTTCCAGCCGCTCGACCAGCGTGGCATCTCGAGATGCCGCTGGACGATCGCGGTTGATCTTTGATCCGGCGCGGGTCGGCAGACCCTTCACGTCGAACAGATTCTTTACGGCAAAAGGTACGCCGGCAAGCGGCCCGGGGTTCTTGCCCGCCGCGATCGCGGCATCGACTTCACGGGCTTTGGCTCGCGCGCGTTCCGCGGTGACGTCGGTGAAGGAATTCAGGACCGAATCGTGCTTCGCGATCCGCGCCAGCGCCGCTTCGGTCGCACTCAGCGCCGAGAATTTCTTGTCCCTGACCGCCTGCGCGATGTCGAGCGCAGACATTCCGTCGCCGGCGCCTCGCACGGTATCAAGCTGTGAAGACACTGGACGGCTCAGCTTCGTCAGAGAGCACAAATTCATCCACCAGCCGCGCTAGCCTCATGGAGACTTCGAGATTGGCCCGCACCGACGGCTTCCAGGCATCCTTGACCGGAAGCCGCAGGATCTTCGAGGTGACGTCGATATAGTCGTCCAGCGAATCTTCAACCATTTCAGCCTTTAATCGTTGATTCTTCCATCAGGCCGCCGGAAGCGGTGGATGGGGAATAGCCGTCAGCAACTCCTTTGTATAGGCATTTTGCGGATCGCCCAAGACCTGGTCAGACGTACCCTGTTCAACGATTTGTCCTGTCCGCATCACAATGACACGATCACACAATAGCCGCACCACGTTCAAATCGTGCGAGACGAACAAATAGCTCATACCGAGCGACTGCTTGAGGTCCTGAAGCAAATTCAGAACCACCGCCTGCACCGAGACGTCGAGCGCTGCGGTGGGCTCGTCGAGGATGACAAGCTTCGGATTGAGCGCGATCGCGCGGGCGATGCCGACACGGGCCTTCTGGCCGCCCGACATCTGATGCGGAAAACGGTCGAGCAGGTTGAGCGGCAGGCCGACCAGCGTTGCCAATTCCTCACAGCGGGCACGCATGGCATCGCGCCCTTTGATGCCGCCAAGCCTTAGAATCGGATCGGCAATCGCGCGCACCGCTGTAAAGCGCGGGTTGAGGCTGTCGGTCGGATCCTGGAACACCATCTGTATGCTCTTGCGCTGAGGCAATCGCGCAAAGGCATTCGGCAGGATGCCGCCGATCTCTTCGCCGTCGAATAGGATGCGGCCGGACGTCTGGTCCAACAGCCGCATCACCATCATCGAGGTCGTGGACTTGCCGCAGCCGGATTCACCGACCAGGCCGACGCTTTCGCCATGGCCAACCGTAAAGCTGATGCCGTCGACCGCGCGAAAGATCTCGGGCTCGGCCGGTGGCTTGCGCGCGAACAGTTTGGCCAGCATCGCCGGCGCGCCCTGGCGCGGATATTCCTTCACCAGCTTTTCAACGAGGAGAAGGGGCTTGGTAGCTTCGTTGCCGTCACCGCCGGGCTTGACCCGGGGGCCCATCGCCTTTGAAGCAGAGTCTGACGAAGCAGGATGGATGGCCGGGTCAAGCCCGGCCATGACGGGAGTAGCCTCGTCCTCCGGCAACAAATCACGCAAGGACACGCCGAGCCGCGGCGTCGCCCGCATCAATTTGCGCGTATAGGGATGTTCGGGCTTGGTGAAGATATTGGCCGAAAGCGCGGTTTCGACCACCCGCCCCTTCTCCATGACCACGACGCGATCACAATAGGCCGCCGCCAGTCCCAGATCGTGCGTGATCAGGATCGTCGACATGCTTCGCGCTTTGGTCAGTTCGACAACGAGGTCCATCACGGCTTTTTGGGTCGTGACATCGAGACCGGTGGTGGGCTCGTCCGCGATCAGAAGCCGCGGGCCGCAAGCCAGCGCCAGCGCGATTACCACCCGCTGGCACATGCCGCCTGACAATTCGAACGGATAGGCGTGATAGCGCTCGCGTGGGCGCGCGATCTTGACCTGCTCTAGAGCCGCGATCGCCCGGTCGGTCACCTGCGAGCGGTCGACCTGGACGTGTTGCAGCAGCACATCCTCAATCTGTTGGCCGATCTTGCGGATCGGGTTGAGCGCCAGCCGCGGGCTTTGGAAGATCATCGACATTTCGCGGCCGCGCATATCGCGCATTTGCTCTTCGGTCGCCGCCTTGACGTCGATGCCGGAGAAGTGAACCGAGCCTTCGGCGATTTTGCCAGCACGATCGAGAATCCGCATCACCGCATAAGACGTCACCGACTTGCCGGAGCCGGATTTACCGACGATGCCGAGCGTCTCACCCTTGGCGACCGCGATATTGACATGCTGCACCGCCTTGACGATGCCGCGCCGCGTGAAAAACTCCACCGTGAGATCGTTGACGTCGAGCAGCGGCAGCGCGGTCATCGTTTCAAGTCCTCCGCTGCGGATCGACCAGATCGCGCAATCCGTCGCCGAGCAGATTGAAGCAGAACACTGCGATCATCAGCGCGCCGCCGGGAAAGAACGCCACCCACCACTCGCCGGAGATGATGTTGGTGGCGCCCTCCGCCACCATGATCCCCCACTCCGGGGTCGGCGGCTTGACGCCGAGCCCGATGAACGACAGGCCAGCAGCATTGAGGATGGCGTATCCCATTGTCAGCGAGACCTGCACCATCATGATGGGCATGATGTTGGGCAGGATATGCGTGAGCAAAATCCGCATGTCGCTGTTGCCGGAAAGCCGCGCGGCCTGCACGAAGCCGGCATCGCGCCGCACATTGGCTTCGGCGCGGGCAACGCGGACGTAAAGCGGGAAATTGATGATCGCGGTCGCGATCACGATGTTGGTCACGGTGTTGCCCAGTGCCGCGACGATCCCCATCGCCAGCACGAACAGCGGGAACGCCATGATGGTATCGGAAATGCGCCCGATGATACGATCGGTCCATCCGCCGAAAAAGCCGGCGGCGATCCCGGCGAGGCCGCCGATGGCGAGCACCAAAGCGACGGAGGCAATCGCGATCACGAAATCGAGGCGCGTTGCGACCACGACGCGGCTGAAAATATCACGCCCGACCAGTCGGTACCGAACCAGTGGTGCAGCGAGGGTGACTGCAACGTCGCCGACGTGTCGCTGGCGAGCGGATCGTAAGGAACGACATAAGGACCGACCAGGGCGCATAGTGCGATCAGTACGAACAGGCCGAACGACAATCCGGTGACGGGATTGTCCGCCACCACATAGATGGCATGGCGGAACAGCGAGTTGGTCGGCGGTTTTGCGGCAAGGTTTGCGGCTGGCGCCGTGGTCAGACTGGCTTCGGTCATGCCTCAACCCTCACCCGCGGATCGATCACGCCGTAAAGCATGTCGATGATCAGGTTGAGCGCGACGTAAAGCACCGCCATTGTCAGCACGAAGCCCTGCACCGGCGCGAAATCCGATTGCAGCAGCGCCTCGACCGCATAAGAGCCGATGCCGGGCCACGCGAAAACCTTTTCCACCAGCACGTTAGCGCCGAGCAAAAACGAGAACACCATGCCGAGCGTGGTCACGACCGGTAGCATCGCATTGCGGAACGCGTAAGTCAGGATCACGGTGCGGCTGCTAAGGCCGCTCGCGCGCGCGGTTCGGATGAATTCGGACGCCAGCACCGCCAGCATCGAGGCGCGGGTCATGCGCGTGATCGGCGCCAGCGAAAACACCGCCAGCGTCACCGCCGGCAGAATCAATTGAGCGAGCGCGGCGCGGAAGGTCTCAAGGTTGCCCGTGATCAGGCTGTCGATCAGATAGAAACCGGTGATGTCGGGCGGCGACGTCGCAAAGGCATCGAGCCGGCCGAGCGGCGCGGGCGACCAGCCGAGGCGGAAGTAGAACACGTAGACCAATAGAAGCCCGGTGAAGAACACCGGCAACGAGACGCCGGCGGTCGCGACCACGCGGCATAGATGATCGATCCACGAGCCCTGCTTGACCGCGGCAAAGATGCCGAGCGGTACCGCAATCGCGATCGCCAGAAATAGCCCCATCAACGTGAGTTCGGCCGACGCCGGCAGGCGGCTTGAGATTTCGGTGGCGACGGGACGGCCGGTCGACAACGAATTGCCGAAATTGCCGTGCGCGAGTTCGTTCACGTAACGCAGAAACTGATCCGGTAATGGCCGGTCGAGCCCGAGCGATTTTCGAATCTCGGCGATCGACTGCGGCGTTGCCGCTGGTCCTGCGAAATAGACCGCGGGATCACCCGGCAAGACCCGCGTGAGCAAAAACGTCACAATGATCACGCCGATCAGGGTCGGGATGACGGTTGCGAGCCGTTTGACGATCACCATGATGTTCAAGCTCCAGAATGGTCCGGGCCGTGTCCCTGGATCGTTATGACGGCTAACCCTTCACGATCGATCGGTAATCGAGCTGACGGTGGAACCAGTAGGTGTAGCCGGAAATGTTCTTCTGGGTGGCGACGTTGAGGAACGGCTGAAACAGCGGAATTCGAGGAGCGTCCTCATAGGCCTTGGTGATGAAGCCCTCGACATCCTTGGCATACTTGTCCTTGTCGCCGATGGCTGCGGCCCCGCGCGCGCCGTCGATCAACGCGTCCATGTCCGGATTCACATAGCTCGACGTGTTGAAGATCGCGTTCTGGCCGGAATAGCACCAGAAGAAGAAATATTCGGGATAGTCGAGCCAGCCGGAGAAGAAGTTGATCATCAGCGGCATGCTCTTCTTGGCCATCTCGCTGCGCCAATTGGCGCCCGGCACCTTGTTGATCGCCGTCTTGATACCGATCTGGCCAAGGCTCTCCTGCACCAGCACGGAGATCGGATCGCAGATGTCGCTGGCGCCCAGATCGAAGGAGATCGTGGTCTCGATGTCCGAGACGCCGCTCTCGGCCATCAACGCCTTGGCTTTCGCCATGTCGTTGAGGTAACCGGTCTTCGCCGGCCAGGCGATATCGGCGACCTTGTTGGAGGGACCGCCAAACAAGGGATTGGCGAGACCGAACATCGCCGCATCCATGATCTTTTGGTAGGGCAGCGCATAGGCCACCGCCTGGCGAACCTTCGGATTATCGAACGGCGGATTTTTCACGTTCAGCTCGACCGAGTACATGCCGTTTCCGATCGGATTGGAGATGATGACGAGCTTGCCATCCTTCTTCATCTCGAAGGTGTCTTTGCTCGAGAGATCGAACGAGATGTCGGCATCGCCGCGTTCCATCAAGGCGCGGCGATTGCCCTGTGAGGGAACGGTGCGCCAGATCACCCGCTTGAGCTGGGGCAACTTGCCGCCGACCCAATCCTCGTTGCGCTCGTAGACAACTTCTACGCCCGGCTTCCAGCTCGTCACCTTGTAGGCGCCGCTGCCGGCCGTGTTGCTCTTGGTATAGTCCAGCGCCCACGGGTCTTTTTCCGTGGCTTTCTTTTTCAGGAGTTCGGAATTGTAGACGCTCGGCACGATCACCGCGAGGTCGGGAACCGTGAGCCGATCCTTCTTGGCAAAATCGACGCGAATGGTGCTGTCGTCGACAAGGACGAACTGCTCCTTGTCCGAGAGCGAGCCGGCCTTCATCTGCACGGTGGGAAAGCCGCCGACGGTAACCGACCGGTCGAGCGACCATTTGACATCCTTCGCCGTTAACGGCGTGCCGTCGTGGAATTTTGCGTTCTTCTTCAATTTGAACGTGACCGACATGTCCCCGATGTTCATGTCTTCGGCCAATTCCAGTTTGAACTTGTCGCGATCGTAAGACAGCGAGCCGTCGGGCAGCGTCTTGGTTTCGTGGCCGATGAGCCGGTCGTAGCAATTCCACGAGGTTTCGTAGCCCGGACGGTTGGTGCCGACGCCATGAATGTCGAGATTGTTCGGACCACCTTCCGTCACCACCAGCAATGTCTCGGAGCGAGCATCCGCCTTGGCCGGTGACCAGATCGCGGGCGCCTGAACCGCGGCGCCGACTGCGACGCCCGAGACGGACTTCAGAAAATCGCGGCGCTTCATGGAATGCTCCAACACACGAGGTCAGTTTTGGAACAAGCATCGCAAGGTTCGTGCCAAGGCTTAGCGTTTCGTTAACCTGGCGTTAAATCTCTGATTTAGCTCAGAGATCACGAACCGAAGGCGCTGATGGCAATGGCTCTGAACGCAAAAACTGATTGCATACACCGGGATAAACTTGCTGAATAATTGAGCAGGGTGTCGGCCTGTTCGTTGACGTCTTTCAACCGGCTGGCGACGGCCGTTCGGGAGAGAAGCCGCATGCCGTCAGCGCAAACAGGGCGGACTGCGCGAATTTGTGCTTTAAAAATCCGCCGTGAGAATGTGTTGAACCTTTTTTTCTCGCCACAGACTTTGTTACAGGGGGACAAATTGTTCTTTCACACCCGCGCCTTCCTTTCGCGGACCGTCGCCATGTTTGTTGCATTGCTTTTGACGGCTGTCGCGACGAACGCCCGCGAATTTCGCGCCGCCGATACCCAGAGCGGGGATTATCCGACCGTCCAGGCGCTTCGTTTCATGGGCCGCCTGATCGAGGAGAAAACCGCAGGCCGGTTGCAGATCCGCGTCTTTCATTCGCGCCAGCTCGGCGAGGAAAAGGAAACGATCGAGCAGACACGCGCCGGCGCCATCGATCTCAATCGAACCAACGTGGCGCTGATCGGAACTTTCGTGCCGGCCATGAACGTGCTGGCGATGCCGTTTCTGTTCCGCTCCATCGGGCACTTGCAGAAAGTGCTGGACGGCCCGATCGGCGATGAAATCCTGGGCAGCTTCGAGCCCTTCGGCTTCGTCGGCCTCGCCTTCTACGATTCCGGCGCGAGATCAATCTACAACAGCGTCAGGCCGGTCCGATCGATCGCCGACATGAAGGGTTTGAGGCTTCGCGTGCAGCAATCGGAGTTGATGTCCGACGTAATCAAGGCGCTTGGCGCCGAACCGATTGAGCTGCCCTATGGGCAGGTCCGCACTGGACTAGCCACCAAGCTGATCGATGGTGCGGAAAACAACTGGCCCTCCTTCGTTACCACCGACCACTACAAATATGCCGGCTTCTATACGTTGACCGAACATACGATGAGCCCCGAGGTGCTGGTGATGTCGCACAAGGCCTGGGCCAGCCTGCTTCGGCCGAGGACCAGTCGATATTCCGCGACGCAGCCAGGCAGTCGAGCCACTTCATGCGCGAGCGATGGAAAGACCTCGAAGAGCAATCGCGCAAGCAGGCGGAGGCAGCCGGTGTCACGATCGTGAGCGACTTCGACCGCAAGCCGTTCGAAGCCGCAATGACTGATATCTACGCCAAGGCCCGGCGCGATCCGGCGGCGGCGGCGCTGATCGAACGAATTCGCAAGGTCAATTGAATTGGATCGGAAAAACGGCCAGCGCGACACCGGTGAGACGCCCGCGACATTCGCGGGCCGCCGTCATTCGCGGCTGGTCGCTCTTGTCCGCGCGGTGCCGATCCGCTGGCGTATTCTGTCGATCGCGGCGTTGAACTCGGCCGTTGTCGTGGCGCTGGTCGCACTGATCTGGAACGGCGTGCAAGTGCTGGGTTCAGCCTGGGACGACGTGCGGCAGGTGCGGGAATCCGACAAGATCCTGGCGACACTCGAGAGCGAAACCGGCCATCTGCAGAACCTGATCCATCGCTACATCAACCAGCCAAGCCCCGAGATGTCCGGAGAAATCTCGCGTTCGCGCCAGACGGTTCTCGGCACGCTGACGACGGGGGCTACGACCGACCCGATGCTTTCGGGCTCGGTCGAGCGGCTGGAGCACGTCACCGAGCGCTTCCTCAACGGCTTTGACGAGTTGCGCAGCGTTCAGGCGACGATCACGAAAACCTATGAGGAGGAGATCCTCACCCCCGCTCGGGACATGGCCGGGCTTTATTCGATCATCGAAGGCGCGACCGGCCACCGCGATGCGCTGATCTGGCCGTCGCTTGGAAAATCGCGCGAGGCTTTTACGGCGATGCTGGTCGCCGCCAATGCCTATTACCTGTCGCTGGCGACCGCATCAGCCGAAGAGGCCAGCCGCAATACCGAAACCATTCAGCAGACCATTCCCGTGATGAGCGACCTTGCGGACAACGATCTGCAACGGATGGCGTTGCAGCGTCTGGATACGCGGGCAAAGGCGCTCAATGAGGGACTCGCCAAATTGTCGGCACAACTCACCAGCCGCACCGAACTGCTGCGTGACACGATCGACGCGAGCCAGGCCGAGGCGTCCGGCGTCATCGACGAGTTGTCCGTCAAAATGCGGCAACGCGGACAGAAGGCGCAGGAAACGTTCGACCAGACACTCGCCGATATCTCCCGAAAGGTGCTCTCGATCGCCGTGATCTTCCTGGGGATCATCATCACCGCCGGCGTCCTGATTGCGTTGTCGATCCGCCTGCCCTTGCAGCAAATCTTGGCGGCGATGCATGCGATCACGTCGGGCGACTATAACCGCAAGGTCCATGGCACCGGCGCCAGTGATGAGATCGGTGAGATGGCGCGCGCGGTGGAAGTGTTCCGTGAGAACGCCATTGCCAAACGAAAGACTGAAGACGAATTGCGCGCTTCCAAGGAAAAGGCGGAAAACGCCCTGCACGAACTCAACACCGCCCAGCAAAATCTGATCGACGCCGAACGGCTGGCCGCGCTTGGCGGCCTCGTCGCAGGCGTTGCGCACGAGGTGAACAATCCGATCGGCATCAGCCTGACGGTTGCCTCAAGTTTCGCCCGCCGCACGGAAGCCTTCGAGGCCGAGCTCAAGACCGGCAACGGGTTGCGACGTTCGCAGCTTGAAGAATTCGTCAAGACCTCGCGCGACGCCGCCCAGCAACTGGTCGGCAACTTGCATCGCGCCGGCGAGCTCATTCAGTCGTTCAAGCAAGTGGCGGTGGATCGCTCGCACGCCGAGCGGCGCACCTTTAATCTCAACGAGGCAACCGACCAGATCATCGCGAGCCTGCGGCCTGCGCTGAAGAAGGCGTCGATTGCGCTGGTGGTCGAAGTGCCTGAAAACCTCGTCATCGACGGCTATCCCGGCTCCTATGGCCAGATATTAACCAACCTGTTCCTTAACGCCGCCAACCACGCCTTCCCCGACGGACGTTCCGGGACCATCACGATCTCGGCCAAGCCCCGCGGCAACGATGATGTCGAGATCATCTTCGCCGATAACGGCGCCGGCATGACGCCCGACGTGCAGCGCCAGGCTTTCGACCCCTTCTTTACCACGCGCCGCAACGAGGGCGGCACCGGGCTTGGCCTCCACATCGTTTACAATCTCGTCACCCAGCAGCTGGGCGGCCGGATGATGCTGGATTCAAGGCCGGGACAAGGCACCACGTTTCGCATTATCATGCCCAAAGCCGCCAAGGGCGGTCAGCCCATCGAAACCCAGGATCGCGACAGGACTTCTTCATGGCCGAACAGGACGATGTCCTCCACCTGATCGACGATTCCGGCGCCGAACCGGAAGCCCCGGGCGCGCGCAAATGGAAGATCGCGGTCATCGACGACGATCAGGCCGTGCACGAGGGCACGCGTTTTGCGCTGAGCGACTACAGCCTCAACGGGCAAGGCCTGGAGATATTGTCGGCCTATTCAGGCAATGAGGGGCGGACGCTGATGCGCGCGCATCCCGACATCGCCGCCGTGCTGCTCGACGTCATCATGGAAACCGACGCTGCGGGCCTTGATCTCGTCGAATATATCCGCAACGAGCTTCGCAACGAGACCGTCCGCATTATCCTGCGCACCGGCCAGCCCGGCCAGGCGCCGGAGCGTCGCGTTATCGTCCAGTACGACATCAACGACTACAAGGCCAAGACGGAGCTCACCGCTGACAAGCTGTTTACCTCGCTGACGGCGGCGCTGCGCAGCTATCAGCAGCTTGAGCGCATGGTTCAAACCCGGCGCGGGCTTGAAATCATCATCGACGCGGCCTCGACGCTCTACGATTTCAAATCGATGCAGCGCCTCGCCGAAGGGGTGTTGACCCAGATCGCCTCGCTGCTCAACGTCGACTGCGCGGGCATTCTGGTGCTGCGGGACGGACGCGACATCAGCGGCGATTTTTCGGTACTTGCCGGTTCGGGCTGCTACAGCCGTTTCATCGGAAACTCCGGCGTGCAAACGCTCGACGCCGATCTGCGTTCGATGGTCGAGGCCGCCTTTCGGCGGCGCAAGCACGAATTCGCCGATCAGCGCACGGTGCTTTATATTCGAACCGGCAGCGGGCGCGAAGTCGTGGTGTTGCTGCAGGCCGAGCGGCAATTGTCGGACACCGATCGTTCGCTGGTCGAGATTTTCGGCAGCCGGCTCTCGATCGCATTCGACAATGTCATCCTTTACCAGCAGCTGCAGGAAGCCAATACCCAACTCGAGGACCGCGTCGCGCAGCGCACCCGCGCATTGATGCAAGCCAATCGCAGGCTGTCCGCGCAATGGCTGCGATTGCAACGCGCCAACGGCTTCAAGAACGAAATTCTCGGCACCGTCGCCCATGACCTGAAAAATCCGCTCAGCGTTATTCTCGGCCGCACCGAAATGCTGACCGAGTTGATCGCCGCCGGCTCCTCCCGCGACAACGTCAACGCGCAGGTGGATCACATCCGCGACGCCACCAAGCGCCTGACGTCGATGGTCGATCACCTGATCTCGGATGCGATGGCGGATGCGTTCGACATCACGATCCGCCGCGAGCCGGTCGATATCGCGGCTCTGGTCGGCGAAGTGACCGATGCCAACCAGCCGTTGGCCGTCAACAAGCAGCAATCGATTATGGTTTCGGCCATGCCGAACCTGATCACCGCGTGCGACGCGGACCGAATCCGCGAAGCCATCGACAACCTCATCAGCAACGCCATCAAATACAGCCCTGTCGGCGGCAAGATTTCGGTGCTGGTCGGTAAGGAATCGAACAAGACCATCATTCGCGTGGTCGACGAAGGCGCCGGTCTGTCGCCGGAGGATATCGGCCGGCTGTTCGGGCGTTTCCAGCGTTTGTCCGCCAAGCCTACGGCGGGTGAAAGCTCGACGGGCCTGGGCCTGTCGATCGTCAAGCGCATTATCGACATGCATGGCGGCGAGGTCACGGCCAACAGCGACGGACCCGGACGGGGCTCGACATTCACCATCACCTTGCCGACGGAGGCGTGATCCCATGAGCCAAAGTCCGCACATCATCATTGTCGACGACGAGGCGCCGGCCCGTGAAATGGTCGGCGACTATCTCAAGATGCACGGCTTCACCGTGACGCTGTGCGACGGCGGCAAGAGCCTGCGCGCTGCAACTGAAAACAACGTGCCGGATTTGGTGGTTCTCGACCTGAACATGCCGGAGGAAGACGGCCTTTCCATCATTCGCGATTTGAAAGGCCGCACCAACGTACCCGTGATCATGCTGACGGCGACAGCAAGCCCGATCGATCGCGTCGTTGGTCTGGAACTTGGCGCCGACGACTATGTCGCAAAGCCCTGCGAATTGCGCGAACTCATGGCGCGTATTCGCTCTGTGCTGCGGCGAAGCACGCCGGCCCGAGCCGCAGCCGAATCGGGCGGCGCGAAAGCGGCCAAGGATCTCCTGGTGCGGTTCGGTACCAAATGGCTCGACCTTCAGGCGCAGGCGCTGCGCGACGATGAAGGCAATGAGCATCCGCTCACGGCTTCAGAATTCGGGCTCCTCAAGGTATTCGCAGCCAATCCGAAGCGCGTGCTGTCACGCGAGCGCCTCCTGGAACTCGCCAACGCCCGCGATAGCGAAGCCTTCGACCGCGCCGTCGATCTTCGTATCATGCGGATTCGCCGCAAGATCGAGATTGATCCCACCAAGCCGGCCGTCATCAGGACTATTCGCGGCGGCGGATATCTGTTCTCGCCCGCCGGCGACAAGGCCTGATCGGTATCGCTTCGGAGACGCGCTTATTCCGGTAGGGGCGAAGGCGGCCGCGATGCTTCCAGGCTTTTGTTCCCTGTGGTCCGCAACCATTTCCTTCAACACCCATAAAAACCTATCTTCTTAAATTCGCTGGCTTTTATCTTCGAATTGTTTCGTCGCAGGCGCCGCGACGAAACAATTCTCTTAGCGATGAAACCATTTTTTCCTTCTCAAGCAGACGTCCCGAAACCTTCGCTGACTACCAATAGGTCAACGAAGCGCCGCCCACAGAGCGACACCGGGAGACTGTCATGCCGAAAGTCGTAGCCATCAATGCCGCCGCACAACTGGGCCTCACCGCCGCTATGGCGACATCAGACGAAGCGCTGCTTGAAAGCATTGCTGGAGGCGACCGCACCGCGATGCATACGCTTTATTCGCGGCACCATGTGCGGGTCTATCGCTTCATCTTGCGGATGGTACGAGACACCGCGACTGCCGAGGATTTGACCAGCCAGGTTTTCCTAGACGTGTGGCGGACCGCCAGCCACTTCCAGGGGCGCTCCCAAGTCTCCACCTGGCTCCTGTCGATCGCGCGTTTCAAGGCTCTCACCGCCTTGCGGCAGCGCCGGCATGAGGACATCGATCAGGAGGAGATGCTCGAGATTGCCGACGACGGCGAAACGCCCGAGGATTGCCTCGACCGCTCTACCACGAGCGCGATCCTGCGCGCCTGCGTGGCAAAACTCTCACCGGCACATCGCGAGATCATCAACCTCGTCTACTACCATGAGAAATCGGTCGAAGAAGCGGGCCTCATCATCGGCATTCCGCAGAGCACGGTGAAGACCCGGATGTTCTACGCCCGCAAGCAGCTCGCCGATCTGCTCAAGGGTGCCGGCGTGGAAAGTCTCGCCGCCTGAGCGGCAGCCGCAAAAGTCGTCATGCGATCTCCGAAGGCGATTTCCACGCTTTTTGCGCACCGGTAGCCGAATCGCGCCGCGGCGCGGCGAAACTAGCCCCGTGGCAGTTCATAACGTCATTTCACACCGTGTTTCGCAGGCCATCCATCGCTTGCCATCGTGCCGCCCCTAAGATTTGATGAGTGCCAATCTGGTAGGCATCATTGCACCGGCGGCCGAGGGCCGAGCCGGGCGGTGGGGAGAACTTGAATGACAAAATTGCGTCACCTGATCTGCATGACAATGGCGGCGGCAGGCCTGATGATTTCTGCCTCGCAGAGCTCTGCGCAACAGGCCGATACTGGCGACCAGCCCGGCTTGGTCGCCGATGACTCCTTCGAACTCGATCCGGAGTGGCAGAAACAGATGGTGTATTACCGCACCACCGAGCCGCCGGGCACGATCATCATCTCGACCGCCGAACGCCATCTCTATCTGGTGCAGCCAGGCGGCCGCGCGATCCGTTATGGAATCGGCGTCGGCCGCGACGGATTTCAGTGGCAGGGCCTGTTGAACATCGCCCGCAAGGCCGAGTGGCCGGATTGGGTGCCGCCACCGGAAATGATCGAGCGCCAGCCTTATCTACCGCGCTTCATGGCCGGCGGACCCGGCAATCCGCTTGGCGCCCGCGCGATGTATCTCGGCACCACAGTCTATCGCATTCACGGCACCAACCGGCCGGATACGATCGGCACCAAGGTGTCGTCCGGTTGTTTCCGCCTGGTCAATTCCGATGTTGCCGATCTCTATGACCGAGTCCCGGTGGGCACCAAGGTCGTGGTCCGACAGAAACCGGAACTGTAACAGCGGCCTATTTTTCAAAAGCCATTCAACTTCCCGACCGGGGCGAGGGACAGATCATGCGGACATTCCGAGGCGGCCTGCTGATTGGGCTGGCGGTCGCTGTTGTAGTCGCGGCCGTCGCCGTCAGCTATGAGCTCTACGACACGCGCACCCTGAAGCGGACGGTTCGCCGCGGCGAGGTGTTGTGCGGCGTCAACAAGGGGCTGCCCGGCTTCTCGATCCCCGACGATAAAGGCAACTGGACTGGCTTCGACGTCGATTTCTGCCGCGCGGTCGCCGCCGCCATCTTCGATGATCCGAACAAGGCGAAGTTCGTTCCGCTCGACGCCAGTGAACGCTTCCGTGAACTGCAAAATCGCAAAGTGGACATTCTCTCACGTAACTCGACCTGGAGTATGTCGCGCGAGACGTCCTATGACCTCTATTTCCCGGCTGTCGCCTACTATGACGGCCAGGGCTTCATGCTGCCCCGCGCCCGCAAGATCGATTCCGCGCTCGACCTCAACGGCAGCAAGGTTTGCGTGCAGGACGGCACCACGACCGTGCTCAACCTCGCCGACTACTTCCGCACCAACAACATGAAGTATGAAGAAAAGAAGTTCGGCAAACTGGAAGACGTCGTCAAAGCCTATGAATCAGGTCAGTGCGATACGCTGACCGCCGACATATCCCAGCTTTATGCGCTGCGGCTCAACTTCGCCAAACCGGGCGAGCACGCGATTCTGGCTGACGTGATCTCGAAGGAGCCCCTGGCGCCGGTAGTACGGCTGCGCGACGACGACTGGATGCTGATCGTGAAGTGGACGCTCTATGCCATGATCAACGCCGAGGAGCTCGGTATCACCTCCAAGAACATCGACGAGGCGCTTAAGTCCAAAAAGCCCGACGTGATGCGGTTGGTCGGAACCGAAGGCAATTACGGCGAGGAACTAGGTCTGACAAAGGACTGGGCGGTTCGGATCATCCGGCATGTCGGCAATTACGGCGAAGTCTACGAACGCAACATCGGCTCGGACTCCAAGCTGAAGATCCCGCGCGGGCTCAACCAGCTCTGGAGCGCCGGCGGTATTCAATACGCGCCGCCGATCAGGTAGCCACTATCCCTCATCCTGAGGAGCGCGAATAGCGCGTCTCGAAGGATGAGGCTATCAATCCGGGCCTCATGGTTCGAGACGCTGCTAAAATGCGGCTCCTCACCATGAGGAATTGTTTAAGCAGCAAACATCAAAAACAAAAGGAAAAAAAGATGCGGTTGAAACTGCTATCCCCCGACGAAATGAGCGCCGAACAAAAACAAACCTACGACGAGGCGATCGCCGGCAAGCGCGGCAAGCCGCCGGCGCCGATGATGGCTTGGCTCAATAGTCCGGAGATGGCGCGGCACGCGACACGACTTGGCGAGGTAATGCGCTTCAACACGATATTTCCGGCGAAATTGTCCGAGATCGCGATCCTCGTCACAGCCCGGCACTGGACCTCGCATTACGAGTGGTTCGCCCACAAGCGTCTCGCACTCCAGGGCGGCATGGACCCAAAGATCGCCGACGACATCCGTGATCGCCGCACGCCCACGTTCGACGATCTCAAGGCAAAGATGATCTACGATGTCGCGAAATCGCTGCATGAGGGCCACGGGCTGTCCCAGGCGCTCTATGACGAAGCGGTCGAGGTACTCTCCGAGCGCGGGGTCGTCGAGGTTATCGGCCTTTGCGGCTATTACACCATGGTCTCGATGACACTGAACACCTTCGAATTCGGTTTGCCTGATGGACAAGTGTCCGAGCTTGCGTGAGCCACAACTGCACCCTAAATCGTGAAGATCGATCAAGGGGAGCAGTCATGCCGCAAAATCCACCCATCGTCGCCGGCACCAGGATCGGCCATGTTCATCTCAAGGTCGCCGATCTCGAGCGTGCGCTGGGCTTTTATTGCGGCGTGCTCGGCTTCGAGCTGATGCAGCGTTATGGCAGCGACGCGGCCTTTATCTCGGCCGGCGGCTACCACCACCACATCGGATTGAACACCTGGGAAAGCAAAGGTGGTCACCCGCCTGCGCCTGGAACCACCGGGCTGTTTCACACCGCGATCCTTTATCCGACCCGTGCGGCGCTGGCGGATGCGTTACATCGCGTAACCGGCGCCGGCATCTCGCTCGACGGCGCGAGCGACCACGGCGTGAGCCAGGCGCTTTATTTGCGTGATCCTGACGAGAACGGTGTCGAGCTTTATTGGGACCGGCCGGAAGCCGAATGGCCTCGCGCCGCCGACGGTTCGCTGGCGATGTTCACCCGCCGGCTCGATATCGAAGATCTGATGCGGCAGCGGGTGGCGTGATCGCCATCTCCGCGGTGTCAGATTGAGATATTTTCCTGTCGATCTTGAAATAGGCCTCAGCGCAATACCGCCCGCCGCTTTGCGAACGACGCGAGCAGAAGCACCGTCACGCCCAATGCGACAGGCGGGAAGACCACCCAATTGACCGCGTCCCAGCCGTAATTCGCCAGCAACTGACCGGAGGAGAACGATCCCACCGCCATCATGCCGAACACCAGGAAGTCGTTGAAGGCCTGCACCTTGTTGCGTTCCTCCGGCCGATGCGTTTCCAGCACCAGCGCGGACGCGCCGACAAAGCCGAAATTCCAGCCCACGCCAAGCACGATCAGCGTGGCCCAGAAATGCATCGCCGTGATGCCGGACAGGCCGATGATGGCGCCACAAGCTTCCAGCAGAAGTCCTGCCGCGACCACCGTTGGCGCGCCGAAGCGCGCGATCAGCGTCCCGGTAACGAAGCTCGGCCCATACATCGCTACGATGTGCCATTGAATGCCGAAATTGGAATCGCTCAAGCTAAGTCCGCAGATTTTCATCGCCAGCGGCGCCGAGGTCATCACCAGGTTCATCGTCGGATAGGCGATGACGCCGCAGAGCGCCGCCGCAACGAAGCGTGGCTGCCGCGCGATTTCGAGCAGCGGGCGACCCCGATGCAGGTCCGCCGGCGCTGGCTTTGGCGCATCGACGCCGGCCAGGATCGCCATCGCAACCAGCGCTACGGCCGCCTGCACCACAAAAGAGAAGGCGAACAGATAGGGCGACCAGATATCCATCGTCCACTGCACCAGCTGCGGACCGAGCACACCGGCGAATACGCCGCCCGCCATCACCCACGATACGGCCTTCGCGCGGAAGGCGGCGCTCGCGCCGTCGGCGGCCGCGAAACGATAGGATTGCGATACCGAGCCGTATAGTCCGCCGAGGAACGTCGCGCAGCAAAACAGCATGAACGAACCGCGCAAGATCGCCAGCGCACCCAGCAGGCCCGTGCAAACGCCACACGCCGTGCCGATGATGAAGGCGACGCGGCGACCATAGGCGCGCGAAATCATGCCGGTCGGCAAGGTGCCGGCGGCAAGCCCAAGCACGTACATCGAGAGCGGCACGGTGGCGAGCGAAACGCTCGGCGCCAGCGTTGCCCCGACAATCGAGCCGGTGGCAAAAATCACCGCCGAATTCGCACCCGTCAGCGCCTGCGCCGCAGCCAGGCGCAGCACATTGGCACGAACACGGGTGTCCCCCGCCTCTGCCGCGGTTGCGGTCACATCGATCATTGGTGGTTTCCACCCCGAAAAAGCAGGACGCAATTGGATTGTCCTGAGATTCCATGAACTATGAAATATACGCACGATCAACCGATGGAAACGGGCGCGCGCCATGCGTCGACAAGGGATCGCAGCCCGGGTCTAGATTCGGCCGAACACCAGCGTGAGATTGTTGGCGGGCATCTCAGTGATTTCGGCCAGCGAAAGACCCGCACCATCCGCCAACGCTGCCACAGCTTCTACATCGCGCACGCCCCATACGACATCTCGCTTGCGCAGGCTCTTGTCGAAGGCGTCGTTGCTATCGGCAGTATGCCGGCCGCCGCGCTTGAACGGGCCATAAAGAAAAAGCAGTCCACCCTGCCCCAGGGTGCGGCCCGCGCCGGCGATGAGCCCCTCGGCGACGTGCCATGGCGCAATGTGGATGACATTGGCGCAGAAAACAGCGAGCAATTCGTCAGGACCGCCGCCATCTCTCATCGCGTCACCCCAGGCCGGATCGGACACGTCCAGTCGCCGCGGCGGACGGATGTTCACGAGTTGCGAATGCACCCGCCACGCTTCGATGCTTGTCAGGTGGTTTTCATTGAGATCGCTCGGCCACCACGTGATGTCGGGAAATTGACCGGCGAATTCGACCACGTGCTGGCCGGTGCCGCTGCCGGCCTCAAAGGCATCACCGGATTTTCCGGCGAGAAATCGCGTCAAAACGCCCCCGATGGCCTGATGGTTACGGTGAAAGGCCGGCGCATCGAGCCGCCCGTCCGCCTCCCTTCGACCGCCATCTTTGCCAAATTCAACGACATAGTCGGCCACGACCCACCTCTTGAATTGCCGTCACCCACGTTGTCTGGCGATAGCGTTTATGCTTTGAACGGTTATATTTGGGTTGCTCACCAGCGGGAACTGCATATTGGCCGATCGCCCCTCATCCAGGCTTTTGTTGGCGATCGTGATCGCCATCGTCCTCCCCGCCGCACCGGTCTGCGCCCAATCCAACGCCGCCGAAGGCCAAAAACTCGCTTTCGACCGGGCCAAGGGCAACTGTTTGAGCTGCCACAACATCAGGGGGGGCGACCTGCCCGGCACCATCGGGCCGCCGCTCAAGGACATCAAAAGCAAGTATCCTGACCGCAACGACCTCGTTGCGATCCTTAACGACGAAACGCTTCGAAACCCGCAAACCGCGATGCCGCCATTCGGCCGGAATCACATTTTGACCAAACAGGAAATCGACGCGATCGTGGATTTCCTGCAAACGCTATGAGAAGCAATCTCAGGCGTGCGACAAAATTGGGGAGATGAACGATGACCACCCACGGCGACAGTTTCCCGGTTACACGGCGCCTCATCCTCTGTGGCGCCGGCTCGGTCGTGCTCGGGGGACTCGGCATTGTTTCGTTTGGCGCGACGTCGGCCCTTGCCGCGGCCAACGACAAATATCCGGAAGACGCATTCAAGCAGAAAGACGGCAAGGAGGCGATCAAGCTGCTCTACGGCCGCCCCATCGAGCCGTCCGAGAAGATCAAGCTCGACGCACCGGAGATCGCGGAGAACGGCGCGGTAGTCCCGATATCGGTCTCGACCAGCCTTGCGGACGTAACCTCGATTGCCTTCGTGGTGCCGGAAAACCCGAACGTGCTGGCGGCGTACTATAAAATTCCGCTGGGCACGATACCCAACGTGGCCAATCGCCTCAAAATGGCCAAGACCAGCAATGTCACTGTCATCGTGGAATCCGGCGGCAAGCTCTTTAGCGCGACCAAAGAGGTCAAAGTGACTGTCGGCGGTTGCGGAGGTTGAACATGGCATCGAGCATTCGTGTACGCGCAATCACGAGCGGCGAGACGACTGAAGTGCAGACGCTGATCCAGCATCCGATGGATTCTGGCTTCATCAAAGACGACAAGGGCGAATTCATCCCGGCTCATTTCATCCAGGTGCTAACCTTCGAACATAACGGCCGGCCGGTGTTCGTCGCCGATTGGGGAACAGCGGTCTCCAAGGACCCCTATGTCAAATTTGCGTTCAAGGGCGCCAGCAAAGGCGACGACCTGAAGGTGAGCTGGATCGACAACAAGGGCGAGACCGACACCGCCACCTTCAAGATCCAATGAGCGCTTATCGCGCGCGCTGTCATTTTGTCAGCACAGCCAAGTGGCGGACGAGCGTGCGTCTCTTGTCGATTTCTCTGGTCTTGTTGCTGCTCACGGTCGTGCATGCGGCGACCGCGGCTGACGGCCTGGACCCCGCCACGGAGGCCCGCGCCTTCCGGGATTATTTCTTCTCGGAAATTTCCTCACGTGAAACCGGATGATTTCACCAACGGTCCCTATGCGCTGGACCAAGACATGCGGCGACAATGGGAAGAAAAGGAGCAATTTCCGCCCTATGAATTCTCCCTCGAAACCGGCAAGGAGCTGTTCGCCAAACCCTTCGCCAACGGCAAGCATTACGCCGATTGTTTTCCCGATTCCGGCATCGGCGTCCGGCAGAATTACCCTCAATTCGACGAGAGGAGCGGCAAGGTGATCACGCTCGAGCTGGCTCTCAACCAATGCCGCGAGGCCAACGGCGAGAAGGCGATCTCCTACACCGGCGACGATATGGCCGCGTTGACCGCCTATATGGCTTTCACCTCGCGCGGCAAGCCGTTCGACATCAGGATTCCAGACGATCCCCGCGCACGGGAAGCTTACGAAGACGGCAAGCGTTATTTCTATACGCGGCGCGGACAATTGAATTTTTCCTGCGCGACCTGCCATGTACAGAACCCGGGCGAGCGGCTCCGTGCCGAGGTGCTAGCGCCTGCGCTCGGCATCCTCAATGCGATGCCGATCTACCGCTCCGAATGGGGTGGCATGGGAACAATCAGCCGGCGCTTGATCACCTGCAACAGCCAGGTGCGCGGCGTACCGCTAGAGGCGCAAAGCGATGAGTATCGCGCCCTCGAATATTTCCTGTCCTATGTCAGCAATGGGCTGCCCATTTCCGGACCGGGCTCGCGGCCATGAAGAATTTATCGAAAGCTCAGCTCAAAATATTTTGGTTGCTCGCGTCCATAATTTGGATTGGTGGCACGGCCTCCGCCGCAAGCAGCGAAGCCGACTTCAAAATCGCCTATGCCGCGGCAGACGCCGCCGAACAGGAGGCTGGCCGTCTACGCAATCAATGGCTTGCAACCGAAGCCGCTCTCGCTGACGCCACGAAAGCGGCCGGGAAACAAGACTTCGAGACGGCGGTTGCCGCCGCGAAGGAAGCCGAAGCACTAGCCAAGGCCTCGATCCACCAGGCGACCAGCGAGAAGACAGCCTGGAAAAATCTCGAAATACGACCATGAGCATCCACCGCCGAGATCTTCTCAAATTAACAGGCGTGGCTGCGCTTGCGGGCAGCCTGCCGCGGCCTGCGTACAGCGCCGACGGCGGCGTCTACGATCTCGAGCGCTTTGGCAATGCACGAATCCTGCATATCACCGACACGCACGCGCAACTCTTGCCCGGATATTTTCGCGAGCCGAGCGTCAATCTCGGGATCGGTGCGATGGCCGGACAGCCGCCGCACCTGGTCGGCCACGCCTTTCTCGACCGGTACGGCATCAAGGCGGAGAGCGCCGATGCTTACGCTTTCACGTCGCTTGATTTCGAGAGATCAGCGGCGCGCTTCGGCAAGCTCGGCGGCTACGCGCATCTGAAAACCCTGGTCGAGCGTTTGCGCAACGAGGCCGGCCCGGAACGCTCTCTGCTGCTTGATGGCGGCGATGCCTGGCAAGGCACCGGGCTGGCCAACGCCTTGCGCGGCGCCGATATGGTGGAGGCCGCCAACCTGCTCGGCGTCGAAGCGATGACCGGGCACTGGGAATTCACCTATGGCGAAGCGACGCTGCGCGGCAACCTCGAACGCTTCAAAGGCGAGTTCCTGGCGCAGAACGTCTTCCTGACCGAAGAGGCCGCCTTCAATGGCGCGACGGCGTTCGACCCGGCCTCGGGCCGGGTGTTCAAGCCCGCGACAATCAAGGAGGTCGGCGGCTATCGCGTGGCCGTGATCGGCCAGGCTTTTCCTTATGTTCCGATCGCGCACCCGAAACGCTTCACGCCGGACTGGACCTTCGGAATTCGCGAACAGGAATTGCAGACCCTGATAGACAACCTCCGTTCCACCGAAAAGGCCGACGCGGTGCTTCTGCTGTCGCATAACGGCATGGATGTCGATCTCAAACTCGCTGCCCGCGTGCGTGGTCTCGACGTCATCCTCGGCGGCCACACCCACGACGCCGTCCCGCAGCCCGTTGCGGTGACCAATTCTGGCGGCACCACGCTCGTGACCAGTGCCGGCTCCAACGGCAAGTTTGTTGGCGTGGTTGACCTCGACCTTACCAAAGGCCGCGTGCGGGACGTGAGATACCGTCTGTTCCCGGTATTCTCGGAATTGCTGAAGCCCGATGCGGAAATGGCCGCACTGATCGACAAAATTCGCGGCTCCCAAGTGACGGCCTGGAGCGTGAAAATCGCCACCACCGACCGCCTGCTCTATCGCCGCGACAATTTCACGGGCACGATCGATCAGATGATCTGCGCGGCGCTGCGCCGCGAGTTCGATGCCGAAATCGTGCTGTCACCGGGCTTTCGCTGGGGCGCTAGTTTCCTGCCAAACCAACCCTTCACGATGGAAGATGTGCTCGCCGAGACCGCCATCACATATCCGGAAACCTATATCTCGAAGCTGACCGGGAGCGAAATCAAGGACACGCTCGAAGACGTCTGCGACAATCTCTTCAATCCCGATCCCTATTACCAGCAAGGCGGTGACATGGTCCGCGTCGGCGGCCTGACCTATAGCTGCACACCGTCGGAGGCCATCGGACGCCGGATTTCCGACCTGAAGCTCGACAACGGCCGCACCATCGAGCCTGACAAACGCTACACTGTCGCCGGCTGGGCCGGGGTTAACGCGCAGCAGGGAAAACCGGTGTGGGACGTTCTCGCCGGATATCTCGGGAGCGGCAAACCGCTCAACGGGCCGGCCAACAATGTTGCGCTGCGGGGCGTCGCCGGTAATCCCGGCATCGCCGACTGAGGAGAAAGTCCTTTCCAAGATATGGCGCTGCACTTCATATCGTGGCGTGATATTCTTGGAATCAGTTCACGGATTTCATCACCATGATATTTCGTCAGCTGTTCGACAGCATATCGGGCACCTACAGCTATCTCCTCGCAAGCCGCGCCGGCGGCGAGGCCATGATCCTCGACCCCGTGCTCGAGAGGGTTGATCGCTATTGCCAGTTGCTGCGCGAGCTTGACCTCAAACTGGTCAAGGCCGTCGATACGCATTTGCACGCCGACCATGTCACCGGCCTTGGCGAACTCCGCGACCGCACCCATTGCGTTACCATCATGGGCGAGCAGACCAAGGCCGACGTCGTGGCGATGCGGGTCGCCGATGGCGACACGGTAACGATCGAGGGCATCACGCTGGATGTGATGTACACGCCCGGCCACACCGACGATTCCTACAGTTACTTGATGGGCGATCGCGTCTTCACCGGCGACACGCTTCTGATCCGCGGCACCGGCCGCACCGATTTCCAGAACGGAAGCGCGCGGGCGCAATACGACTCGATTTTCAACCGGCTGTTGAAGCTGCCCGATGAAACCATGGTATTTCCTGCCCACGACTATAAGGGCGATACCGTCTCCACCATCGGCGAGGAAAAACGCTACAACCCGCGGCTCCAGGTGCGCTCGATCGACGAATATATCGAGCTCATGAACAATCTGAAGCTGCCCAATCCCAAGCTGATGGATGTCGTGATGCCTGCCAACCTGCGCGTCGGCCTGCATCAGGACGAATTGGCGAGGCAAGGATTGGCGTTCACTGCGACCGAGGCGATCGAGAGTCTCGGCCGTCCAGACGTTCTGCTGGTCGATCTGCGCGAAGCAAGCGAGCGTGCCAAGCACGGCACGCTGCCCGGCGCGCTGCACGCGCCCTATCCCGGAATCGGCGAGGGCCTCAAAGCCGGCGGGATGTTGCGTGAAGTCGCTACCGCTACCGGACGGCGCATCGTGTTCTTCTGCGCCTATGGCGAGCGCTCGGCGATGGCGGTCAACGCCGCGAAAGAAGCAGGCCTGACTAATCCCGCCCATATCGCCGGCGGTATCGACGCCTGGAAGAAGGCCGGCGGCCCCGTGCTGACGGGCTGAAGGTAATTTCCGCCGCTCATCTAACAAAATGCCGCATCGAGAACCGCGCCCGCCGCGTGATGTGGCATTGACTCCCCGCTCGGTGCACTTCTAGATAGTTGCGACGGTTCCTCTCTCGAGGATCAAAAGGGAATGCGGTGCGGAGAGAAATCTCTAACGCCGCAGCTGCCCCCGCAACTGTAAGCGGTGAATCTCGCGTCACATGCCACTGGGTATCTCGGTCCCGGGAAGGCGACGCAAGGTAACGACCCGCGAGCCAGGAGACCTGCCGTCGATCGTGGTCACACGCGGAGATGCCGGTCGGGGAGTACAGGCATTAGCTTCACCAACTTGCGAAAGCAGGGGGTGAGACTTCGTTCGCTGTGACGTGCCACTGACGTCATACCGAGGTCGAACCATGTCCTGCACGTTCCAGCGCGGCGCCAAGCGCCGCGGATTTTTCGCGTCAACTATTCTGTCGACCCCTCTTCTCTTCCTCATTTCTGCCGCGTACGCCCAACAATCGGCTTCGCCCGATCTGTTGCCGCCGGTCGAGATCAACCCACCCAAAAAGCCGGACATCGCCAAGCCGCAGGCAGATCAGAAGCCAAAATCGCGGCAGGCCGCAGCCAAGCCGAACCAACAGAAGCCACCGGAAAAACCGGCCACGCCGCAGCAGGACATTCAGAACAGCGCAGCCACCGTGGTCAGCCCGACGGGGATCGTGACGCCGACCAATCAAGTCGCAAGCGCGGTCACGGTCGTCACCGCCCAGGACATCGCAACCCGGCAATATCGGACCATGCCCGATGTCCTGAACACCGTGCCGGGTTTGAATGTGGTTCAGACCGGCGGCCCCGGTGGACAGACATCGGCTTTTCTGCGCGGCACCAATTCAAACCACGTGAAAGTGCTGGTCGATGGCATCGACGTCAGCGATCCCTCGACACCGAACGATGCTTTCGACTTTGCGCATTTCCTCACCTACGACGTCCAGCAAGTGGAAGTGCTGCGTGGCCCGCAAAGCGGCCTTTACGGCTCGGACGCGATCGGCGGCGTCATTTCGATCATTACCCAGAAGGGCGATGGGCCTGCGCGCTGGACCGCCTCGAACGAAGGCGGATCTTTCGGCACAGTTAATGAACACATCGGCGTCAGCGGGTCGCAGGACAATTTCAACTACGCGTTCAGCGTTGCACACTACCAGGCCACCGACGTCCCCGTGACCCCGTTGCAAATTCTGCCGCCCGGGCAACAGGCAAACCCGAACAATTACGACAACATGACCTACTCGGCCAAAACCGGCGTCAATCTCAACGAATACCTCACCTGGAATTCGGTGCTGCGCTACAGCGAATCGACGCTGCTCTTCACCGGCGACGGCAACGTCAATCCCGGCTTCCCGGATCCGCAACAGAGCCGGCAAACCGTGCACCAGTTCTTCGGGCGCGAAGAAGCGGTTTGGTCGGTATTCGATGGCCGCATCAAGAACTATTTCGGCGTCAACTATACGAGCAACTGGACCTCGGATATTTCGCCGGGCGAGCAGACTTCGGATGTGACCCTCGGCGCTCGCGTCAAATATGATTGGCGTTCGGTTGCCGAGATTGCGCCTGGCAACAATTTCATTGTCGGGCTGGAACAGCAGACCGATAGCATAGGTACCACCGGTTTCACGGCCGAGAACGGCAACAAGGCCGGTTATCTGGAGCTCCAGGCCTCCTACGCCAAGCACCTCTTCCTGACCGCCAATATCCGCGAGGACGATAACAATTCATTCGGCGATCACATGACCTACCGGATCGCGCCGGCGATGATCCTGCCGTTCACCGATACCACGATCAAGGCGAGCTACGGCACCGGCTTCAAAGCGCCGACGCTCAGCGAGCTGTTCCAGAGTTTTCCCGCATTCAACTTCTTCGCAAACCCGAAATCTAAAGCCCGAACAAAGCGTCGGCGCCGACATCGGCTTCGAACAACCCTTGTTCAACGATCGCATCCGGTTCGGATCAACCTATTTCAAAAATAACATTACAGACCTGATCAACGCCAACAGCACGTTCACGACGAACATCAATATCGACAACGCGACCACCGAAGGCACCGAGAGTTTCATTACGGTCAGCATTATCGATCGTGTGAAAGTGCGAGCAGATTACACCGTCACCCGCGCGGTCGATGCGGCTACCGGCTTGCAGCTTGAACGGCGGCCGAAAGACAAGTTCGGCATCACGGCGACCTACAATCCGATCGATCCGCTTACGCTTTCGGCCACCGTGATTCGCGTCAGCAATTGGGCCGATATCGAACGCGAAGCCTTTACCCCCCTCGTTCAGCCGGGCTATACGGTCGTCAACCTCGCCGCCGACTACAAGATCAACGATCAGCTCAAGGTGTTCGGCCGGATCGATAACGTCGCCAACGTCCACTACGAAAACCCGAACGGCTTCCTCGCGCCCGGTCTCGGTGTATTCACCGGCGTACGTTTTGCGAGCTATGCGGTGAAATAAGAACTGGGGTAGCGGGAGGAACCATGGCGACGACGAGCGATCAGTTGACCGCGTTTCTGGCCAGACAGCTTGCCGACGTCGAGGTAAGCTTCAGCGTCGGTACCTTTGGCGCGATCGCCGAATTCACCCGCGATCGCGGAGAGCCCGCGTCATTCGTTCGAGGCGATGACAGCGTTGGCGTCGTCACGGGACGTGGCGGCTTGCGCCTCACGCCTTGCGCCGGGTTGCGGCCGATCGCCTCGGAATCACCGACGACCGAGGGATGGAACCATCGCCTCGCCCTGTGCCTCCCGACACCGCTTTGCGCGATGAACCGCCGCACCGAACTGACAGAACTCGGCGCTGACATCGATGCGTTGCGCGACGAAGATCGGACCGGCGTCCTGTTCGATCTCGGCCTCAACACCCTGCAAGTCGATGTCTGCATCCGCAGCGCCGATCCGCAGGTCACCGCGTCGCTCCGCGAGCGCGCCGGCAAATCCATCTTTGCGCCAGGCAACGACGTGATGCGTATCATCCTGGCCGCCAATCCGCATCGCATCTTTATCAGCCGGATTGGCCGGGCCGAGGTGTTTCAGCCGATACCGCAGCCGGGCGGCCAGAGCCCGAATGGCCCGCATACTCATCTTTTGCCAAAGCTGCTGGCGCACGGCAGGACCCATGCTGCGACCGAGCCGATCCCCGAAGGCTGGATCCCTTGCGCCCATATCTATCCGCCGCATCCGCTTCGCGACCAGTTTGGCCGAAAACGGCCGTTTCGGCGCGACTATCATGACGCCTTTCAGCCCGTACTCGAGCGTTACGGAACAGAGGAACAGGTTGCCCTCAAGCGGCAGGTCATCGATGCCGTCGCTACGGGGCGCGGACCTTCCGCGCTAACACTCCCGGACGATCGCTTCGCACGGGCCACGTTGCGGGTGACGCTTCGCCAGTTGCAAGCCACGACACAGATGTCGCCCGCGCTCTCCGAGTGGCTTGCCTATTACGACGGCAGGGCCTCGATGCCCGACGATGAAGATCCGACGGAGGAACTGCACTGACCGGCCGACCGATCTGTTGCGGCTCAACGAAATAGTCTAGAATTCCAACCCAAGGAGAATGACCATGTCCCTTAGCCTGCTGTCGCCGTCGGCCAATGGTTCCCGGCTTGATCCGGTCGAGCCGCGTTACGCACCGCTGTTCTGTTTCACGTTGCTGACGGGAGCTTGCGCGCTCGCGAGCTTTGCACTCGCCTGCGCGACGCCGTTTGCAGCCTTTGCGGTGATTGCTGCGGCGATGCTGCCGCTGCGCCCGGCACTTCTCGTCGTCACCGCCGCCTGGCTGGTCAACCAGGGTATCGGTTTCGGTGCGCTGCATTACCCCAT
>CAVVZW010000057.1:0-12606 GCA_963752265.1 uncultured Alphaproteobacteria bacterium | reverse complement strand
ACGCGATCCTCGGTGTGCTCGCTCGCCGTGGCGCGCGCCGCGCCGATCTGCGGAGCTGCCGCTGTTCCGCTACGTCGGCGGCTCGCACGCGCACGTGCTGCCGGTGCCGATGATGAACATCCTCAACGGCGGCGCGCACGCCGACACCAACGTCGACATCCAGGAGTTCATGATCGCGCCGGTCGGCGCCGACGACCTTCTGCGAGGCGCTGCGCTGGGGCGCCGAGGTCTACCACGCGCTGAAGTCGGTGCTGAAGGGCCGCGGCCTGTCGACCGGCCTCGGCGACGAGGGCGGCTTCGCGCCCGACCTGCCGACCAACCGCGAGGCGCTCGACCTGATCGTCGAGGCGATCGGCAAGGCCGGGTTCACGCCCGGGCGAGGACGTCGCGCTCGCCCTCGACGTGGCCGCGACCGAGTTCTACACCGACGGCAGCTACCGCTTCGAAGGCCCGGTCTCGCAGCGCGGAGCAGATGGCGGCCTACTACGCCGAGCTGCTCGACGTCTACCCGATCGTGTCCTTCGAGGACCCGCTGGCCGAGGACGACTGGGCCGGCTGGACAGCGCTGACCGCGGCGCTCGGCGACCGGGTCCAGATCGTCGGCGACGACCTGTTCGTCACCAACCCGGAGCGGCTGCGCCGCGGCATCGCCGAGCGGCGCGGCCAACGCGCTGCTGGTCAAGGTCAACCAGATCGGCACGCTGTCCGAGACGCTCGACGCGGTCGACCTCGCGCACCGCAACGGCTATCCGCTGCATGATGAGCCACCGGTCCGGCGAGACCGAGGACACCACGATCGCCGACCTCGCCGTCGCGACCAACTGCGGGCAGATCAAGACCGGCGCGCCCGGCGCGCAGCGAGCGGGTCGCGAAGTACAACCAGCTGCTGCGGATCGAGTCGATGCTCGACGACGCCGCGCGCTACGCCGGCCGGCAGGCTTTCCCCAGAGCGCAACAGTTCACCGGATGAAGTGGGCTCCGCGGATGAGTCGCAAGGCGGCCGCCGGACGAGGTCCGAGCGGCACCAGGCGAGCCCCGGCCCGAGATCGGCGTTCAAGTGCGCCCCGTCCTAAGCGCGCGCCGTCAGTGACTGCCGCCCGGCGGAGCGCTCTTACCGGACGGCGAAGGCGACCGCGCGGGCGCGCGTGAACATTTCGCCAAAGGCTTTCGCGGGCATGCCGTCTCGACCTTGCCCTATCGCGGTGCGGGTGCGCCGATCCCGCTCCTGCAACTGGTCTCTTCCGGGGGCGGCAATATTCCGACCGCGCCGTTTCTCGACGACTGCGTGTTTTTGACCACGGTCGTGGTCGCCGATCATTTCGATCCCGCAACGCCGCTGCCGCCGCACGGATTGATCTTCAACGCGATTGGAGACGCTGATCTGTGCCAGCCGGCGTTAGAGGCCGCGATCCGGCTGATCGCGCATTCCAGGGCGCCCGTCATCAACGACCCGCGCGCGGTGAAAACGACGGGGCGCATCGACAACGCGGCGCGGCTCGCAAGCTTGCCGGGCGTGGTCACACCGAAGACGCTTGCCGTGGCGCGCGATGTTCTCGCCGGCTCGCAAGCCTTGGCCTGGATGGCCGAGCACGGCTTCGACTTTCCGCTGCTGTTGCGTTCGCCCGGCTATCACACGGGCCGCAATTTCGTTTTCGTGGAGAAAGCCGAAGACCTCGCTGGCGCTGTCGCGGAGCTGCCGGGCGAAGAGATTCTCGCGATCGAATATCTCGACGCACGCGGCAAGGACGGCAACGCGCGCAAATATCGCGTGATGATGATCGGCGGCAAACTCTTTCCGCTGCATCTGGCGATTTCACGAAACTGGAAAGTGCATTATTTCACCTCCGACATGGCGGACAAGCCGGATCACCGCACCGAGGAAATGGCGTTCCTGGCCGACATGCACGCCGTTCTCGGCGACAAGGCCATCACGGCCCTGCATGCGATCTGCGAAGCGGCTGGCGCTGGACTATGCCGGCATCGATTTTGGCGTGAACGCGAACGGCGATCTGCTGCTGTTCGAGGCCAACGCCACCATGGTGATCGCTTCTCCGGATAACGACCCGCGATGGGCCTATCGGCGCGGCCCGATCACAGCCGCCATCGACGCGGTGACCGCCATGATCCGGCAGAAGGCGGGGCGCGGCTGAGGTGCTGCCCTAATTGTGGCCCTCGGGAGGGCAGACCATATCAGGCCCAGAGATTGGCCTTATCCCAATCTACCGGGAAGCCTGCAGACCCGATGTTGACGACAGTCGAATCTTGGAAATGTGACGGCGAGCGCCTTGAACCGTTTCAACCACGTTGAGTTCGGGTTTATGGTTCTGAGAAGGTAGGCGCAAATGCAAGCAATTGCATACACGCGCGTGAGTGCTTGGGTATTGGCCGCAATGTGCCCCAAGTCTGGGCAGTCAGTGGTTGATGGCCATTTTGGTTGAACAGTATTTGGCTTGTTCCAAAGCCTGCTATGGTGAGCGCATATATTGCGTGTAACATTTAGAGTGTGAAGCCAAGTCTCCATGATCTGGAAAGAAGGCACACCAAAAAACTTAGCGACCGCTGATTGCCCGTCTTTTCGCATTCCAGAATATAGAACAGACATCGCACCAAAGTCCCAAAGCTCGGCAGCAATCCAGATGGGCGGGTATTTGCCTGCGTACTTGCTTTTGAAGTGTTTTGCGAATTCCTCCTTCGAGCGAGCGAACGACTCATCGTGCAGCCGTAGCCATTTTTGATGGTGACTTTCCGTGGAGCCTTTAGCAGACTGCCGCCGGAAATTTGGATGCAAAGCATCCGCATCACGGTGCGCATGCGCACCCAGCTTGCCTAGCTCAAGCGTGATCTGCACACGAAGAGCGATTTCAACTCGTTCGATTACGTCCATCATTAGAAGACGAAGTTTTTTGTCGAATACGTACAGTTCGACGACTTCGGAAAACTTGGTACCCGCCCGAAATTTATCCGCGACAAGAATGTTCGTACCAGAGAAAGTAAGATTCTCGGTATGGGTACCAATATCCACTAAGACGGTAATAGCCGATGCGGTTTAGGAAAGATTGCGCCAGCGCATCGTCGGAGATCACCATTCCCCGGCTTTTGATAAGAACGAGCTGATCGGGGATTTGAAGGTAGGGCTTACTATAGGCCACTTGAAACGGGCCTTAAAAACGAAGACCCACCCGTACACTTACGTGCAGAGGGGCGGGCCATGTTGCCGCATATATGATTCATCGTCGCGAGTTCCGTCAAGGGTATTATTTCAACTTTGAGCCGGACTCTTCCATAAGTTGTTAATCTTTACCACCCTCGGTTACCGCGAAATCCGCTTCACCCAACTCGCCTCTTAGGCTCAAACGCCATCGTAGCCGCTTCGAACCGCCGCAACCGTTCAAAACCCGAGAACCGATTGAGGCCGTAGTTGCGACCAAGAGTTGGAGCCGGGGTTGGCTCCGGCGTCGAAAAGAGCGGCGGCGATGTTGCAAAGCAACAAAATGACGGCTTTCCAAAAATTAATTCGCCTGGGCCATGGCCCCCGGCACGGGGTTGCTGCGTTTAATCACCATAATACTGTCATACAGAAGACATCGGGACGGAAGCGATGAAACGGGCCCTGGCGATATTGGGCTGCATTTGCGTTCTCACCGGCGGCCTTTATGTCGCCGCCAGCAAATGGGCCATTCGGCATGAGAAGCTGGATCTGTTCGACGCCTCACGGCAGCGCGCAGTATCGGTCGATGTCGCCGTGCGCCGCGACTATGAGTGGCGGGCCAGTGAGGGCGTCTGGAAGCTGCCGGTCGCGATCATTTCCAACGGCAACACCGTGAAGAACACCGAATATTCCTTCCTGGAAAACGTGCTGGCGGCGCGCGGATATCTCGTGGCGAGCATTCAGCAGGATCTGCCGACCGACCCGCCGCTGGTCACCAAAGTCGGCATGCCCTATGTCGGCCGCCTCGAGGTCTACAAGCGCGGCGAGGCCAACATTCTCTTCGTGATCGAACAACTGAAGAAGATGAAGCCGAATGCCGACTACGATCATCTCACCCTGGTCGGACATTCCAACGGCGGCGACGTCGCGATGTACACGGCGACCGAGCATCCCGAAATCGTGTCGAAGATCATCACGCTGGACAACCTGCGCGTTCCCTTCGTGCTGCGCGACAAGCTGAAGATCCTGTCGTTCCGTTCGACCGACCCGAACTACAAGACCGATCCCGGCGTGCTGCCGACACCGGAACAGGCCAAGGCCGAAGGCATCGACATCATCAAGACGCCGTATCAGCACACCTGGATGAGCGATCGCGGCCCGGAAAACGCGCGAGAGAAGATCCAGGAAACGCTGGACAAGTTCTTGGGCGATTCCGCCAACAGCGACCTCGCGCCGGTACAGACCGACAACCCGCTGATCGCAAGCAAGCTCGGGTCGGGCCCTTATCCATAGAGCAGAGCGAGAAAATTATAGCTGCGAAGAAAACAGCTCCCTCTCCCCGCATGCGGGGAGAGGTGAAATTTGGCCAATTCCGTAAGCTTTACGTCCGGTTGGATTGCCAGCGGCCGCTATATTTGAATTCAGGCGCGGACTTCAACTGATCGGCACTCGCGTTCATCGACGCGTGCCACTTCTTGTCCTGCTCGTTATAGGTGATCTTCACCGCCGACGAATTGACGGCGACGTAGTGCTCGCCCATCCCGAGGAAGCCTCCAACCGACACGACATAAGCCTGCGACCTGCCATTCGGGTTGAGCGCGATATCCTTGATCTGGCCGATGTCCTTGTTGTCATTGTTGTAGATATCGAGGCCGACCACCTTCGAACTCAACTCGTCCACCTGGGGCACTGCAACGAAAATCCCGGATGAGGCATTGCCGTTGCCAGCTCCCGTCGTGGAGGGCGCGTTGCTGCTGTTGGTCATGTCCGCCACTTCGGTGAAGGAGTCAGGGCTGATCGCCATCACCACCGGATTGCCATCGGCGTCCTTCGCGTGAACCATGAACGAGGTTGGCGCGACGCGGATGTCCTTGTAACCGGCCTTCTCGAGAGCATTACGCAGGTTTGCGCCCAGATGTTGCGGCTCGGCAGTCGCGCTGCCCGCGGTTTCGTTTTGGGTGACTTTCGGCTGTGGTGCCGAATTCGTGCTTTGGGCCATCGCGGCCGGTGCCAGCACCAACAGGGCTGCGCTGGCGAGAAGAATGGAACGCATTTTCGAAACTCCTTGAGTTGATAAGCCCCTCGAAGGACCAACCCAAAGAACGCATCGGCGTTTCATGAACTTTCGACCATCATTCTCCGGCGGGAAAGCGACGAAAGATGGCGCGCCCCGATGATCTCCGGCGCATGCGCGACCTCCGGGTTCTTAGTCAACTCGGGTGGGTCTCGGCGCGGACGCGGGGCGACGCGCACGCACGCACCATGCGTGGAACTCGAGTGGAACCGGATCCATTTGGCGGAACAAAGAGCGTTAGAATTTCGGCTTGATCGTGCTCTTGGCAACCGACATCGCATCGCCGGTCATTTGCCGCATATGTTCGCCGGCATTGGTGAACTGGCTGCGCAGGAATTCCGACTGGATATGCAGGGCCTGCTGAAGGTCGGTGGCATGGACGAGCTTGCGGGCATGTTCGAACGCCGCCGTCATGTTCTGCTGGGTGAAGGCCAGCGCCTGCTTCGATATTTCCGTTCCCGGGCTCGGGATCGAGGCAACTGATTTTTGGGCGGCGTCAAAAAACATGCCGAAGGCACGTTCGGCCTGATCGATGGTCTTTTCGGCCAGATCCCGCAACTCGGCCGGCACTTCCAGTTTCGGTTCGGACATTGGCACCATCCCTCTTGTTCACAGATTGGCTGTCTTTTGCCGGGATTAGCATAGTTCGGGAGCGGAGGCGAATGCGCCGGCGAAAGCCTTCCACCCAGGGTACCGGCGCGGGCAGCCGTCACACCGGCGCGCGCCGCAAAAGTCCGACAGGACATGCCGCCAAGGTTCAGATTGCATTCAGATTTCGCAATCTAAGCCTTGGCCCGCGGGACATATTCGAAAAGGAAGGAACCATGACTTTGAAGCGATTGATGACTGCTTTTGTGATCGCAGCCAGCGTTGGCGGATCGGCCGGGATCGTTGCATCACCGGCCCACGCCCAGAACGCCGTGGAAGCGGAAATTATCGGCTTCCATCAGCTGTGCGACAAGGGTGACCGGAAAGCCTGCATTCGTTTCGGCATTCTGATCGGCCGCAACGAACAGCGCAGCGCGGACTGGCGCCGGGCGCACGCCGACTGGTTCTGGTTTGAACGCTAAGTCCTAAAAGCCCACAAGTTTTCAAACGAAAGAAGGAGGCCGCCCTCAACAGCGGCCTCCTTTTTGCTGCGACTGTTCGCGGCAGGCCGCCCGTGCGGCGATTGTTTTGAGCCTTAAAGTTTTGAGCTTAAAGTTTTGAGCCTAAAGCTTTGAGGCCTTGACGTTTTAAGCTTAAAAGCTTGCCAGTTAAAAGGTTTTGTCAGCGGGTTGTGAACCGGCCGGTCACGCCGCCGGGAAGCGGTGCGGGATCGGTGGCGAGATCCTCGACCCAGGCAAGCACCTCGGCGCGCTGTGACGGCGAGAGCTTGATAAAAGCCTTCCACAGCCGCAAACCCTGCACGGTCTCGCTCGACGGATAACCAAGCGTGGCGCTGACTTCTGAAACGGACGTTCGGTTTTTCATCTCGCGCCTTCTAGCAGCCAGGTGAGGTGGCAAGTATGCCAAGGAACAACCCCCCCGGCAAGGCTGCGTCAGATTATACCGGCCGCAAGGAACCTCGCGGTCGACAGACAGGCAGGCAGGGGTAACCGGGCTCACAGGTTGTGCGGCAATTTAAGGCCCCCGCGAGCGTTTTTGCACATGGCGAGAGACCGGACGCGAGGGATCGCCGACACAACTTTAGAGGGATTCTGGCAGGGATATCAGAAGCGCTTCGCGGCCCGCCGCATCACTTTCTCATGTCCGCGTAAGTGATCGAAAACCAAGGCAAAACTCACTTTTAAGTGACCCTCTTAAGTGACCCGCGCGCAGGCAGCGTCCGAAATAAACCCTTGTTGTCGCTGTTCCCATCATAAGCGGAAACCGACACGGAAGATCTGTTCATGCAACCTGCTGCCCTGCTCTCACTCGCCACCGCGGTCCCTCCACACACCTTCCTGCAGAAAGACGTCGTGGATGCCGCGTGGGGCGTCTTCGGCAGCCGCTTTCCGGACTATGAACGCTTCGCCAGCATTTTCACCAACACCGGAATCATCAAGCGTTACGGCGTCAAACCGTTCGAATGGTATCTGACGCAACGCGGCTGGCCGGAACGCACCGCGGCGTTCCTCGAAGGCGCCGAAGCGCTGTTCGTCGAAGCGGCGACCAAGGCGCTCGACGCGGCCGGTCTCAAGGCAAGCGATGTCGACACCGTCGTCACGATCTGCTCGACGGGCATCGCGACGCCGAGCCTGGATGCGCGCGTCGCCCGCCGCATGGGCTTTCGCTCCGACATCTCGCGCGTGCCGGTGTTCGGATTAGGCTGCGGCGGCGGCGCTTCGGGCCTTTCGATCGCCTCGCGCCTGGCGCAGGCGCGGCCTGGCACCAACGTGCTCCTGGTCGCAGTCGAGCTCTGCACGCTGGCGCTTCGGCTCGACGAACTCACCAAGGCCAATATCATTGCCACCAGCCTGTTCGCCGATGGCGCCGCCGCGCTTGTGTTGCGCGCGGGCGATGGCGGCGAGACGCTGATCGAGGCGGTCGGCGAGCATCTCTGGCCGGACACGCTCGATGTCATGGGCTGGACCGTCGATCCGCTCGGCTTCGGCGTGATCCTGCGCCGCACCGTGCCGGAATTCGTCATGAGCGAACTCAAGCCGGCGCTGACGCAAATCCTCGGCCGGATGAAATTGAATGCCGCCGATATCGACAAGTTCATCTGCCATCCCGGCGGTGCCAAGGTGATCGACGCGATCGAAACCGCGATGTCGCTCGATCAAGGCACGCTGGAGCATGAAAGGCAGGTGATTGCTGACTACGGCAACATGTCGGCGCCGACCGTGCTGTTCATTCTCGAACGCGCGCGCGCCAAGGGATTGCCGAAGCGCTCGCTGCTGACCGCGCTCGGCCCCGGCTTCACCGCCAGCTGCGTTTCATTGCGGCACGCGGCGTGACGCCAGCCGAGATCATCCTTGGCTTGGTGACGGCCCAGCGCGGCGCCGAGCTCGTGCTTTCGCAGCGCCACACCAAAGCGCTGACGGCGCGTGGCGCCGTCGAGATCGCGGCCGGTCACTATCCACTGATGGTTGCGGTTCACGCCGCCTGGCTGATTTCACTCTGGACCTTCGGGCATGACCAGCCGATCGACCGGGCCGCGCTTGTCGCCTATCTCGCGCTTCAGGGCTTGCGTGTCTGGGTGATGGCGACGCTGGGCGCACGCTGGACCACGCGCATCATCGTGCTGCCGAACGCGCCGCTGGTGACGGGCGGACCGTATCGCTATCTTCGCCACCCCAATTATGCGGTCGTGGCCGGCGAGATCGCGATACTGCCGCTGATGCTCGGCCTGACGTGGGTGGCGGTGATCTTCACGGTGCTCAACGCGGCCATTCTGTTCATCCGCATCCGCGCCGAAGACCGCGCGCTCGACACCTCGCGCATGATCACGGCACAGCGGCCGCCCGCATGAGCGAGGCCGCAGCCTTGCCGGATGAGGCCACCGCCAACGTCAAGACGACAGTCAAGACCTGGCTCGGCTTCATCCTGATGTGCGTCGGCATGTTCATGGCGATCCTCGATATTCAAGTGGTCGCGACCTCGCTGCCGGCGATTTAGTTCGCACTCGATATCTCGCGCGATGCGATGAGCTGGATTCAGACCGCCTATCTGATCGCCGAGATCATCGCGATTCCGCTCACCGGCTGGCTGACACGCGCACTGACGCTGCGATGGCTGTTCGTCGCCGCCATCAGCCTGTTCACGGCGGCCTCGATCGGTTGCGCATCTGCCGATAATTTCGCGACGCTGATTTCCTTCCGCGTGGTGCAGGGCTTTGCCGGCGGCGCGCTGATCCCGGCGGTATTCTCGGCCGTGTTCCTGCTGTTTCCGCTTCGCCTGCATCCGCTCGCGACCACGCTTGCGGGGATTGTGGCGGTGCTGGCGCCGACCGTCGGGCCCGTCGTCGGCGGATGGATCACCGAGACCTGGTCCTGGCACTGGCTGTTCCTGATCAATGTCGCGCCCGGATTACTGGCGGCCGCCGCGACGCCATTTTTGTTGCCGCAGGACAAGATCAACTTTGCTGAGTTCAAAAACCTCGATCGCCTCTCCTTGCTGTTGATGGGGATTGCGCTTTCGACATTCGAGATCGGCCTCAAACAGGCCCCGCAGGACGGCTGGCTGGCGCCGCGTCCGCTGGCGTTGTTCGCAGTGAGCCTTGTGAGCGGTGCGGTTTTCGTGAAACGAACCATCAATGCCGCCCACCCCGTGGTCGAGTTGACCACGCTTTCCGCGCGCGCATTTGCCGTCGGCTGCGCCTTGAGTTTCTGTCTCGGCGTCGCTTTGTTCGGCTCGGTCTATCTGATGCCGGTGTTTCTGGCTTACGTCCGCCGCCACGACGCCTTCGAGATCGGCACCATCATGCTGGTCACGGGCATGGCGCAGCTCGCCGCAGCGCCGATCGCAGGCTATTTCGAAAGCCGGCTGAACCCTCGCAAACTATCCGCATTCGGCTTTGCGCTGTTTGCGACAGGCTTAGGTCTCAGCTGCTTCCAGAGTTGCGTTGCGGATTTTGACGAGATGTTCTTGCCGCAGGTGTTGCGCGGCATCGCCATCATGTTCTGCCTGTTGCCGCCCACGCGCCTCGCACTCGGCGCACTGCTGCCGCCGCAGGTGCCGGATGCCAGTGGCCTCTTCAACCTGATGCGTAACCTTGGCGGCGCCATCGGCATCGCCGTGATCGACACCATTCTCTATGGCCGCACCGTCGGTCATGGCGAAGCGCTGCGCGACCGCCTGATCGCAGGCGATGTCTCGGCGGCACGCGCGATTGGTCTCGACGTGCAGCTTTTCCTGCATCCGCCACCTGACGTGACGCAGACAGCGATTGAGTCTTACGTGCGCCCGATGGTGGAACGCGCGGCGTTTGCGATGTCGGTCAACGAAGCCTGGGCGCTGTTGTCGGCGGTCGCGCTGATCGCGCTTGTGCTGGTGTGGTTTGTGGGCAAACCCTTGAAGGACGTCTAGTCGTTTCTCGTGATCACAATTGCGGACCCGACAGGTTCAGCTCACGCTCTGCGCGAAAAACATTGGCATAAAGGTTCGCAATCCATTGGCGTCCACTTGACGTGACGTTGAGGTAGCGGATCGCCATCTGGATTTGCGGCGCGACGTTCTTCCAATAGAACTGCGGATATTTGTAGACGACGTCTGCCGGGGTATCGTAGCCGAGCTTTTTGTTCAGACCGATTTCGTCAAATTCGTAGAACAAGGCGTTTGCCTTTTTCAGGTAGTTGGGATCACCGAGTTGACCGATGAGATCGGCTGCTCGCAGCAGAAGGCCCTCCTCCTCGTTCAGGTCGTCTTCGTTCGAGGACGCGGCATATGGAAAGCGGGTATATTCGATGGCGCGGGCGATCCGGCGGGCGTCGACCTCTTCGGTCCCGTCGAGGCGCTCGGAGACGAACAACTTCGACCGGTCCACATGATAGGGCGCGAGCGCGGCGTCGGACGACCCTCGCGGCAGATGAACCGTGCGACCGCTCAAATCCGCGACATAGGAGTTGTTTTCATCGCCCTGTAGAATCCCGCGAACGTATCCGATGTCGTGGGAAAGGCATGCCAATATGAAATTCGCATAGTCATCCGCGGTCGTCGCCCGCAACAACTGCCGTCCCATCAGGATGTCATGCCCGGCAAGGGTGACCAGCATCGAATGCTCGATGTTGTGATAGAGCGCGTCGCTGTTGCCGATGCAATCGAGGGTCAGTCTGGCTGCGAAGGGGACGACTTCAGCCAAACGGGCATGTGAAGAGCCAAACCGGCTCCTGGTGTCCGACGTCAGAAACGATCCCAAGGCCCCCGCGACCAGTTCCGGAATTGTAATCATCTGAACACCCGCCTGGTTGAGCGTCGTGGCGTGATAACATTCCTTTGTCTCAACCCAATGATAGCACATCGGCCCTGTCCGCGGCTGGCAAATGTTGCCTGGAGCAAACGGCCTTCCGCCAAACACGACATGGCAGGTCCTACTCTGACGCCGGACGATGCGAACAATTTTGGCTTGCCTTCCCGCCGCATTGTTGGAGGATCGAAGCCAAGCTCACTACTCAAACAAAAAACGTCAGGGAGAGCGCCATGGAACGACGCGATGTGCTGCGGCTGACGGCCGGTGGCCTGGTTGGCCTGGCTGCCACTGAGGGAATGACTCCGGCCATCGCAGCCGGCGATGAAAAGCCCGATCTCTCCTTGATGATGTTCCCCGGCAACTACACCTGGTCGGCCGCGACCCGCATGGTCGTCGCCAGCGAGATGTGGGGCGGCGCCGACATGGGCGAGATCTACAAGGTGGTCGCCGCCCTCAAGCCTGATGCCGGGAAAAACACCGCGTGGTTCGAACAATGGAGCGCGATGGCGCGCAAGGTCGCAGCCTCGGGCGATGCGGCGCTGGCCAAGGGCCACAAGGAAACCGCCGCTGGCGCGTACTTGCGCGCCGCCGTTTATTATCAGGCCGGGGAACGCCTGCTGCAGCCGCGGACCGAGGAGAGCGAGAAGGCGTATGCGGCTTCGGTCGAATTGTTCAAAAAAGGCATGTCTGAGATGGCGGCCGTCTTGGTCGAGGCGGTCGAGGTCCCCTTTGAAGGCGGCAAAAGTTTGCCAGCCTATTTCGTGAAGAGCCGCAACGCCGGCAATGCGCCGCTTCCGACGGTGGTGTTTTTTGACGGGCTCGACATCACCAAGGAGCTGCAATTTTTTCACGGCGTGCCTGAATTGGCCAAGCGCGGCCTCGCGATCCTGATTGTGGATATTCCCGGCACCGGGGAATCGATCCGCTTTCGCGGCATGCCGGCGCGCTACGACACCAATGTCGCGGGCACCGCGGCCGTGAACTATCTCCAGACGCGCGCAGACGTCGACAAGGAGCGCATCGGCATCATGGGCATCAGCCTGGGCGGTTACTATTCGGCGCGCTCTGCCGCCTTCGAGCCGCGTTTCAAGGCCTGCGTATCCTGGGGCGCGATCTGGGATTATCACGCGGTCTGGCAGCGCCGCATCGACAAGGCGTTCAAGGGTTCGCTCTCGGTGCCCGGCGATCACATCATGTGGGTGCTCGGCGTCGACAGCCTCGATGCTGCGATCGAGAAACTGAAAGACTGGCGCCTTTCCGGCGTCGCCGAGAAGATCAAATGTCCGTATCTGGTCACGCATGGCGAGCGTGACGCGCAAATCCCGATCGAGGATGCGAAAGCGCTGTTCGAGGCCGTCGGCGCGACCGACAAGACGCTGAAGGTGTTCACAACAGAGGAAGGCGGCTACGAGCACTGCCAGGGCGACAACGTCACGCTCGGCATCACCTATATCGCCGACTGGTTCGCCGACAGGCTGGAGGCGCGCCGGC
>CAVVZW010000056.1:0-28370 GCA_963752265.1 uncultured Alphaproteobacteria bacterium | reverse complement strand
GAGACGACCGAGCGCGCGCCGGTCTGGCTGATGCGTCAGGCGGGACGCTATCTGCCCGAATACCGGGAGATACGATCCCGTGTCAGCTTCCTCGACCTGTGCTATTCGCCCGAGCTTGCGGCCGAGGTGACGCTGCAGCCGATCCGGCGTTTCGGGTTGGACGCGGCGATCCTGTTCTCCGACCTGCTCGTGCCGCTGGAGGCCATGGGCCTCGAGGTCCAGTTCACCGAAAAGGGGCCCGGTTGCCGCCGCCGGTGCGCACGCCGGCCGATCTCGCGCGGATGGCGACGTTCGATCCCGAGGCGCGCACGGGCTACGTGATGGAGACGATCGCCGCGGTGCACCGGCGCGCGCGGCGGCGAGACGCCCGTCATCGGGTTCGCCGGCGCGCCGTTCACGGTCGCGACCTACGCCATCGAGGGGAAGACAGCCAAGACCTTCGGTGAGACCAAGAGGCTCTTCTACCAGCGCCCCGCCGACGCGCATCGGCTGCTGGCGCTCATTGGCGAGGCCACGCGCGACTACCTGCTGGCGCAGGTCCGCGCTGGCGCGCAGGCCGTCCAGCTCTTCGATTCGTGGGTCGGCGTGCTGTCGGCCGAGGACTTCGAGACCTTCGCGCTGCCGCCCACGCTCGCGCTGGTGGCCGCGCTGCGCGCCACCGGCGTGCCGGTATCTACTTCGCCAACGGCGCCACGGCGATCCTCGATCGCGTGCGCACGTCGGCGCCGACGTCTACGGCATCGACTGGCGGCTGCCGCATCGACGAAGCGCGCGCGCGGCTCGGCGACGCGCGGGCGGTGCAGGGCAACCTCGATCCGGCGCTGCTGCTCGGGCCCGCGAGCGAGCTCGAGCGGCGGGCCGCGACATCGTGCGGCGCGGCGGCAGCAGGACTTACCGTTGAGGAGCGCCGTCTTGTCGTGGCTCTCTTTGGCCGAGTCGATCTTGTCGGCCAGAGCCTTGTTCGTGCTCGCGAGGGCGTTCGTCCACGGCAACTCCTCGAGCGAGACGTTCACTCGAGCGACGTTCGCCGCGAGGATCTTCTCGATCGTGGTGTTGGTCAGGAAGTGAGCGTTGGTCGTGAAAGACACGTCGCAAACGGGCCAACGCCTGTGGATCTCGTGGATGAAGTCGAACAGGCGCGAGTGCATGAGCGGCTCGCCCCAGCCGGTGAGCGTGATCGATTCGGGCGAATCGAGCCTATCCAGCACCTTGGTGAAAGTGTCCCAGGACATGTCGATCTCGGGGACTTTGAGGAGAGTCAGCCGGGGACACATGTCGCAATCGAGATTGCAGCGATTCGTCACCTCGAGCTGCACCTCGCGGGGCGTGGATGCGCGGGTGTGCATGCGCGAGACGCGCGAGCTTCTTGGCCTGACGGTAGAGCGTCCGCGCGCGCATCTCGCTCAGCCCTTTCCGAGCTCGGGAGGTGCGTCCCGTGGCCGTCGTTGGGTCCGCCGAGGGCGAGCACGGGGACCATTTCGCGGGCCGGGCCGCCGAACGCCGAGAGCGCCTTGTCCATGGCGCGCGCGATCCGGGGCGCCAGGACGCGGGCCCCGACGCGAGCCTTGGTCACGAACTCGCTGATCGAACGGATCCGGCGAAGCTCGCCCACGAATGTAGTCGCGCCGCCCGTAGAAGCGGCGCATGCGCTTGTCCTGCAGCTCGCGGAGCTGGGCCTCGGTGAAGTCCTTGTTCCAGAACTTGACCTTGAAGCCCTCGCGCGGATCCTGGGCGAACTCCTGCCAGTAGTCGTGCGTGACGATCCCGTCCCTCAGCATGCGCTCGTAGAGAGCGGTCTTCGGATACGGGGTCAGGATCGAGAACTGGGCGTAGTCGGACTTGAGCGTCTTCGTGACGTAGTCGACCGAGTGGAACATCTCCTCTTTGGTCTCGGTCGGGATCCCGATAATCGTATAAGCGTACTGTCTGGATCCCCGCGTCTCGGGTCATCTTGAACGCTTTTTTGACGCGTTCGGGAGTCGACCCCTTCTCCAGATAAGCAAGAAGCCGCGGCGTCGCGCTCTCGACGCCGTAGTGGATCCGGTAGCAGCCGGCCCGCTTGAGCGCCCCCGACGACCTCGGGCGTGATCGTGTCGGTCCGGGACGAGATCTTGAACTCGATCCCCAGCTTTTCCTGGACGATCATGTCGCAGATCTTGAGGACTCGCTTGCGATCGATCGTCATCGTGTCGTCGACAATGAAGAAATCGCGCGTCCCGAGACTGACCAGTTGCCGCAGCTCGCGCAGCACGTTCTCGGGCGAACGAGCGCGGAACTTGGTCTTGCGAATGTCGCAGAAAGTGCACGCCGCCGGGCAACCGCGTGAGGTCTGGAGCGAGGCGGTGTGAGCCTGATGCGCGAGGACGGAGTTGTACTTGGTGAGGTCGATCAGGTGGTGCGCGGGCGGCGCGACCGCGTCGAAGTCGACGTTCTCGTCCTTGAGCGGGTTGAAGTGGACCTTGCCCTCGCCGTCCTTCCAGCCGAGGCCGCCGAGCGCGTCGAGCACGGAGGCGCGCGGCGCGCCCGAGGTCTCGCGGAGCTCGGCGACGAGGGCCGCGAAGACGCGCTCGCCCTCGCCGGAGACGACGTAGTCGATCTCGGGCAGCCCGACGGTCTCGCGCGGGTAGAGCGTCGCGTGGTGGCCTCCGGCGACGATCCGTGTCCTGGGAAAGCGCGACCGGACGATCCGGCAGGTCGCGCGCGCGTCGAGCATGTTGAACGTGAGCACCGAGAGACCCACGACGTCGGGCTGCTCGCCCTTCTTGACGAGGTCGTCGAGCTCGTGCTCGAGGATCTTGTAGGTGTTCCCGAGGACGGAGATGTCGAGGAAGACGGGGCGCTCGCCGGTCGCGGCCTCGAGGCTGGCGGCGACGGACAGGAGGCCGAGGCGCTGGCGGAACTCCTTGCGCTTCTCGAGCTGGTCGGGGACCGACGACTCGAATGGACAGAGTGTCGGGCGGGACGAGGAAAAGGATTCTCATGCGTGGGGGTGCCTGTCCTGTCGCCCATCCAGGCGGCCGGAGCGCTGCGACGACCGGCGCACCGAAATGCGTACCTCGTTGGTTCGTGTTCCCGACACGAGTCCGAGACCCCCTGACACTCCTTGAGTCTAAAGGTTGGCGGCGGGAAGGGTCAAGCTTAGTTCCGGGACGCCGGACTGGCTCTGGCACCGCTGCCGGAAGTCCGGCACTCGCCCCCGTGCCCTCACACCCGCGCGCCACCCCGCGACGCGCGGGCGAACCGGTTGCATGCGGCGATCCTCGCGGTCGCCGATGGGCCTCGCGCGGCGGAGTTCCCGGCGCGGGACCCGCCCCCCGGGCGGCGTGAGTCGTGTTGACAGGCGCCAGCCGTTGTGCTATAAAACGGGCCGCGTCTCTACCTAAAACCTTAATTCGCGGTGGCTTGCAACAGGTCGTCGGGGAGCACCGCGACGGTGTGTCGGTCCTCGGGCTAGGCCGTCCTCGGAGTCGCGAGGCGACGGCAGGAACCGAGGTCGGGGTCGAGTCGGGAATCTCTCTCGTCGAGCTCATCGAGCTCGCAAGCTCGCTGTGGGATCACCCACCGAGCACGCAAGCTCTGAAGAAGTCGCTCTGAAGTCGGCACCGAGCCCGGTGTCGGCCGCTCATCGGACTGGCCCGCCCGGGGCCGGGGAGGCGTCGCGTGGCGCGGCTGCAGATCCTGAGCGGCAAGCGCGAAGGCGATTTCCTCGACCTGGGGCCGGGGACGTACCAGATCGGCACCCGCCGCGCGGCCGAGATCCAGCTTCGCGACCGTGACATTGCCTACAAACACACCAATCTCATCGTCGAGCCCTCGGGCCTCTACGTCGAGGATCTCGGGTCGACCAAGGGCACCTTCCTCAACGGGCAAAAGCTCGGCGAGAACCAGAAGGCCCAGGTCCACCTCCAGGACAAGGTCGTCGTCGGCTCGACCGAGCTCCTCGTGGTCGACGAGTCGCCGACCGGGCCGCCGCAGACAAAAGCGCCCGCCTCGCCCGCGGCCGACGACGCCAGCTCGGAAGCGCCCGCGACTCTCGCCGCGGAGCCGGCTCCCGCGCCGCGTTCGCCCACGCCCGCCGCCGTCTCGCCCCCCGCCGTCTCGCCCACATCCGTCCCGCACCTCGAGCGGTGTCCAAAGTCGAGCCCGTCGCCCCGGCCGCTCGGGCCGAGGCCCGCGCGTCGCGAAGCTCCCTCGAGGCGAGCGACCCCACCGGGCCGAGCGCGACGGCGGCGTGGGCCACGATCGCCGCGCCGGACTCGAGCGCCCTCGAGGCCGAGCTGAGGGAGCTCAAGCGCAAGCTCGACACGAAGCAAAAAGAGAACGAAGCGCTCATGAAGGCGCTCGACGGATCGAGCGGCCCCGAGGAGAACGACGACACCAGCCACGGCTACATGCCGGCCGAGCTGTCGGGCAATCTCGAGGAGCGCGTCGTCGAGCTGCAGCAACAGGCCGACGAGCTCCAGGCGCGCGTCCTCGAGAAGGACGAGGCGCTCAAGGCGCGCGAGGGCGAGCTCGAGGGCGAGATCGCCGCGGTCAAAAAAGAGCTCGCCCAGGAGCGGAAGAAACGCTCCGCGCTCGAGCGAGACGTCCAGCGCCACCTCGAGGCCCGCGAGGGCGCGACCGGCGACGAGAAGAAGCGCCTCGACGAGATCCGCACCTTCGAAGAGGCCAACACCCAGCTCGTCCTCGAGAGCGACGAGCTGAGGGAGCGCGTCGAGGCCCTCAAGTATCAGGTCGACCAGGAGGCCTCGCGGCGGGGCGAGCTGGTGCGCGAGCGCGTCCGCGAGCTTCACACGGAGAACAAGCGCCTCGTCGAGTCCAACGCCGAGCTGCGCACGCTCGTCGAAGCGTGCGAGGAGAAGATCGACGAGCTCGACGAGCGCCTCGAGGAGCTCGAGGGCGAGAACGAGGAGCTCGAGCGGCTCCTCGACGAGGTCCGCGCCGATCTGGCCAAGGCCAAGAGCGAGCGCGAGACGATGCAAAAGACCGTGCGTCAGAAGACGCTCCGGCTCGAGGAGCGCGTGCAAGAGCTCGAGGCCGACAACGGCCGGATCCGGGCGGCGGGCGCTGCTCAGAGCGCGCCCGCTCGCGCCGAGGGCACGACGGCGCGCCTCGGCCTGGGCGCCTCGTCCAACGGCGGCTCCGGCGAGCCCGAGGTCGAGGTCCTGCGCACTCGCCTCGCGCGGATCGAGTCGCTGTTCGACGACGCGGAGAAGGTCGAGAGCGCGCAGAGGCTCGAGGCGCGCGTGAAGGAGCTCGAGGGCGAGGCCGCGGGACTGCGCAAGCGTCTCGAGGCGCAGCCCGGGACCTCGGGCACCGCCGAGCTGTCCGCGGCCCGGGGGCGAGTCGAGGAGCTCGAGAAGCGCTCGCGCCTCGACGAGAAGAAGCTCGAGCGCCTCGAGCGCAAGAACCGCGAGCTCGTCCGGGCCATGGTGGTCGCCGAGATGGCGGCCGCCGACAAGGCTCGAGGCGATCCCGACAAGAAGGCGCAACGCACCGAGACGGCCCGCAAGGCCTAGAACCCGCCCACCGCGACCGCGTCGTCGTCCTGAGGCGACCCGCGCGTGGGGCGCCCCCAGAGGAAAGTCATGCAGCTCACTTTCGTGCACATGGACGGGTCCAAGAAGGAGCCAGCCGAGCTCTTCAGACCAGCCGGTCGCCGTCCGTCGGTGCCGACCCGTCGAACCAGCTCGTTTCGACCCTTACAAGGACGTGGACGTCAGCTCGCGCCACGCTCAGTTCCTGATCCAGGGCGAGCGAGCTACCTAGTCCAGGACCTCGGGAGCCGCAACGGCACTTTCGTCAACGGCCAGCGGATCGGCAACCAGCCGACTCCCGTGCCGCCGAATGCGATCGTGCAGTTCGGCGACAAGGGACCCAAGGTCCAGATCGCGTTCAAGGCAGCGCCGCAAGGGGCCGGCAAGAAGACGATAGATAGGGGACCTGCCGACGCAATGCAGGCTCAGCAGAAACAGGCCGCCGCGTCGAAGTCGAAGCTCGTCGTCCTCTTCTTCCTGCTCGTCATCGTCGGCGGCGCCGGCTATCTCGGCTACGGCCACTCGGAGGCGCGCAAGAGGGAGCAGGGGTCGATCGCCGCGGCGACCGCCAAGCTCCCCGATCTCAAGAAGGACGCCGAGGCGAAGGACGCGGCCAAGTTCGCGCCCGACGAGCTCAAGAAGGCTCGGCGGCGGAAGCCGAGGCCGACAAGGCGAAGGAAGCCAAGCAGCTCGACGTCGCCGCGACGAAGTACATCGAGGCAATCGAGCTCTACTCGGCCGCGATCTCGAAGGCGAAGGAGGGCAAGCAGCTCGAGACTCTCGACGCGCTCCAGAAGGCGCTCGCGGCCAAGAGCGTCGAGGAGAAGCAGGAGCAGGTCGTCGCTCGCAGCAAGGAGCTCGACGACGCTCAGAAGAAGAAGGAGCAGGCCGAGCAGGCTCGCGTCAAGGAGCTCGAGGCCGAGCTCGCCGCGGCCAAGACCGTCGCCGACCTCAAGCCTCTCGTCGACGGCGCGCTCGCCTCGAACAAGATCGCCGACGTCGAGAAGGCTGTCGCGACGGTCCTCGACAAGCAAAAGGCTCCGGCCGATCAGGGGGGCGGCGATCCTCAATACAATGCGTGGCTCGCGCAGCTGCAAAAGCACGCCGAGAATCTGAAGTCGATCCCGGGCCTGCTCGACAAGGCCGCCGACTCTTCCAAGCCCGTGGTGGTCGCGATCCAGACCACGGCCTACGCGATCCCCAAGGGTCAGACCGAGAAGACGACCGCGATCCGCGAGCTCGTCGCCTACGCCTCGGGCACGGGCTTTCTCGTCACGAAGGACAAGATCGCGACGACCAAGGATCTCGTCGAGCCCTGGAAGTTCGACGCCCTCTCGCTCGCGCTCGTCAAGAAGTGGGACACGCTCGGCTACGTGATCCACTCGCGGACCGCATCTTCACCCTCGACGCGGCGGGTATCTACACGAGCACGGCGACGACCAACCCCGAGCTCGACGCACCTTCGGCGAGCGTGATCTTCAAGGGCGCGGACGCCTTCGTGGACAAGCCGGTCGACCAGGTGATCGTGTTCAAGGGAGCGGCCTCGACCAAGCAGGTTCAGCCGCACAAGCGCGAGAGCGGCAATATCGCGGTGATCCAGCTCAAGACGCCGGCCGCGGCCTCGCTCGCGATCGGGACCGCCGAGCCCAAGCCCGGCACGCCAGTGCGTCGGCCTGAAGCGGTCAGCCTGCATAATTATTCGTACGAAGACAACAGACGCGAGTTCAATGACCGGTCCAATCAGCAACGCCAAAACGAGATTGGCGGCAAATTTGTCGAAGCGGATTAGAACATAGGTCGGCGCATTTGGCAGAACCAGCCACGCGGTTACCGCTGCAATGACCGATGTCAGGAGCGCGGGCAACACAAGCCGCAAAGATAGCATTCCCCTCAGCACTTCCAGCGCGAATAGCGCGCCGCCCAACGGCACGCCATAGGCCGCGGCCATGCCGCCCCCTGCGCCGCAAGCGACCAGCAGTCGGCGTTGTTCGTCAGAAAGGTGAACCCTGTCCGATAACGCGTTGGCGATGACCGCGCCCACCTGCTTGGGTGCCCCTTCGCGACCAAGCGAGGCGCCCATTCCAACGACGACAACTGATAACACCGCGCTGCCCAGGGTTCGCAAAGCCGGCAATCGTCCTGCGGAAAACCAGATCGCTTCCGTGATGTCGATGCTGTTGCTGCTAGTGAGGCGCACTAGGACAATCTGGCCTGCGCCAGTCACCAATCCCGCGCCCAGTAGCACAACGATGTGCCGCCAGGGCGCCGATTGATCGGCTGCGTCTAAAAAGGTTGCGGCCGTTCCGGGCCATGCAAAATGCTGGACGGCTTGCAGAACCAGCGTCAGCGCAGCGGCGCATGCGCCTGTTCCAAGTCCGGTGAGCACGATCGCCAGCCAAAAGCGCCAGCCGACATTCGGGCTGATTTGCAACGTTGCCGGCTTGTGAGGGTCACCGCCCAGTTTAAAAGCCCTTCTAGGAATCCTTCCTGTATAACCGTGATGCCCTTCCGCTGTCGTCATAAATCGGCACACAAACGAATGGCTGCGCGGCCACGCTACTTGGCGCGTGTCGACCTCGGTGCAACACATCAACAAAAAAGACCGCTCTTTTGAAGCGGTCCTTTTGCCGGTAATCTCATCGAGCGAGGCGCGGCTTTTCCTGGTGTGCGCCCGCCTAGCAAAAATCTCAGCTGTTGCTCGGATACTTGAACTCCGGAGCAGCCTTCAACTGATCGGCATTGGCATCCATGTTGGCATGCCATTTCTTGTCCTTGGCGTCGTAGCTTAGCTTGATCGCGGAAGTGCGAACCGCGACGTAATGATCGCCCATTCCAAGGAATCCACCGACGCCGAGGATATAGCCGTTTACGTTGGTGCCGTTATAGGCCAAATCCTTGATCGTCCCGATATTCTGATTGGCATTGTTGTAGACATCGAGGCCAACCACCTTTGAACTCAGCTCGTCCTTCGCCGGAACGCTGGTGAACATGCCTCCCGAATGCATTTCAGAATTTCCCGTGTTCGAACCTGTCGTCTGATCGTTTGATTCGACAGTGGTAAATTCAGCCGTCGAGTTGGGACCGATGAACATCGTCACCGGGTTGCCTGATTTGTCGCTGGCTTGTACCAAAAACGAATCCGGAACCACCTTGATATTGGTGAACCCAGACTGCTGCAAACTATTGGTCAATTGCTGTCGAAGACTGGGTCCTTCAGCCTGTGGTTTGGTGGCTATCGGTGCGCGGTAGGAGCCGAACCAGAGCCGGAACCTGCTCCTTGCGCTAAGGCCACTGACGAAACCGTTGTCAGAATGGCTGCTGCCACCAAGGTCTTCTTCTTCATCGCTCAATCTGCATTTTTTGTTGCCCGGAGAAGCAACAGAATGGATGTCCGCTCGTTCCGGAATATTGTTGGATAAACGAAACCTAATCGTTTGGCTCGCTCTCGCGGCCCAGATCAGGCGGTCATTCGACCCATTCGGTCGTGTCCGATCGCAATCCGTGATACAAACTCATCTTAACCCATAATTGGAGGAGTTTGATATGTCTCTCACTGTCGCTCATATTACGCCGCTCATCTCACTGTTGGCTGGCTTCTTGATTCTAATCGCTCCAGCTCTGTTGAACTATATCGTCGCAATTTACCTGATTGTCGCTGGCGCGGTTGGCCTCAACGAAATTTATCATTTTGTGAGCTGAATTATACAAAGCCGACGAAACGCGATCGAGTCATCCCCGACGGCCGAGCGATATAGCAGATGCATTGCGTCGGTTGCGGTGGGCTCGCCGCACGCTAACGTGACGCAGCCTTCGGAACGAAGAGGGCCCGCTGTCATTGCTCCTTCTCCAGAAAAAGGAGAGAATTCCGTCTCTCCATAAAAGGGAGAGAAGTCTATGAGAAATCTAAAATTGATTGGAGCGACGGTACTAACGCTCACGCTTGTGCTTGCTTCGCCAGCGATGGCTCGCGGCGGCGGTCACGGTGGTGGCGGTGGGATGCGCGGCGGTGGCGCTGGCATGAGCATAGGCGGCTTTCGCGGTGCGCAGGCTAGCGGCGGGTTTCACGGTGCGCAGGCGAGCGTCGGCGGCTTTAACGGTGGCAACAACTTTGCCGGACGTGGCGGCGGAAGATTTGCCGGTGGCGGTTATCGCAACGGATACGGCCAAGGATTAGGCTTTGCTGGAGGATTGGCGGTAGGTGGTGCTCTCGGCTACGGTTACGGCGGATACGATAGCGGATACTACGGAGACAACTACGCCGACGGCGGTTACTACGACGGCGGCTATGACAGCGGTCCATCCTTTGTTGTCTCAAGTGGCCAGAGCGACGAGTCCAGCTACTGTGCCCAGCGTTACAAATCGTATGATCCGGCTTCCGGGACCTATCTCGGGTATGACGGCTTGAGACATCCCTGCCAATAGCGATCTAGAAAAACGGCGGCCCAAACGGGGCCGCTGTTCTTTTGCATATTTTCGTTGCCGCTTGATCGCTCGTGACGCGGCAGCGCCATCTCCGGGGTGACGAAAGAACGAATGCCATGAGCATGCCTGTAGCCACGTATCGACGTAGGCCGGGGACAATGAAGTATCTTTTAGGAAATGAGGTCTGAACCCTTGTCTCCGACGCTTGGTTAATCGCGTTACGAGAACCAAGAGGAGGTACGCATGACGAATCTCAGACTGATTGGCGTGGCCACGGTCCTTTCTACCGTGCTCGTAGGACAGGCGATGGCTCGTCACGTGGTAGCCCATCCGGTACAACAAACTGAGAGCACCTATTGTGCGACGCTTGAACCGGGAAATCCCTATTCCCCGGTGCATGATTACTTAGCCTGGAGCGGCTGGCGAGCCAGAGGAGGCTGGGACAGCCGTGGCGACGACGCTTGTGCTCGTAAGCCCATGTTTGATGGAAACGGCTTCTGAACTAGTTGTTGAGGAATTGAGGAGGCCGTCCCTGTGGCGGCCTTTTCTATTTTCGCGCGCGGCCTGTGCTCCGAAAAGTCATGGTTCCCTTCTATGAAATGGTATCACCGCATCTTCTTTCTGCTGCGGCACCATCACTTGATCGGATAAAATTGTTTCAGGAGTCTTTCCTCATTTGGCCGCTGGCCGCTCAGGCTGACCGGACGCGGCCGCCGGGACGCCCGCGGACTTGGCGTTTGCTCCCGTTGTAACATCGCCGGATTGGGTTGGTTGGCTTGCTTGCGGGCGTTTCGTGATGCCCGGGCCCGTAAGAATGCCAGCACGCTGAGTCGCCAATACACCCGGTTCACCGTTATTCAGCTTCGAGTACAACGACCGGTCCATGGCTGCCAATTCGAAGTGCTGTTGCTGCTCTGCGGTTGCTCCAACGTGCTGCCCATCGGCCTTCTCCTCGTGCTCGGATGGCCGCGCGGCGGTGCCCCGTCGTCCGCCATTGAAACTGAGGCGCGACGCGCTGCCGTCTGTGGCCACCGCCTCATCGTAGACGCTTCCAATGTCGAGAGAGCCGAGATTGTTCACTGCGCGATTGTAGGTGAACGTGCCATTTTCCCAACGTCCGCCTTGATAACCGTTTCCTGTATATCCGAAGCCATAATTGATGCCGCCGTAGAAGCCGACTTCCGCCGCCCAGTAACCGGCGCGAAAGGCATAACCACCTTCGACCCGGCTCCAATAGGGCGGCGTCCATAACAGCCCGGACTGCGACGGCTGCACCCATGTCCCAGGCACCCAAAAATAGTCAGGGACTGATTTGCGCCAAGCCCAGAACCCGGGCGCCCACAAATATCCTTCCGCTGGGATGGCCGGTTGCTCATACGACGGCAGCGGAGGCGGGGCGACATTGACCTTCTCCGGGTCCGCAGCAATGACCCGTCGCGGCTGAAAATGCGGAGGTAGCGGCCTGTACCCACTGTGAGGGAAATTTGGCGGATAATCCGGCATTGTCGCGCTACTGCTGTGCTGAGCCAAGGCGCAGGAGCCGCACATCAGGGACAGAGATAGTAGACCGGCGATCAACTTCTGCATGCATCCGATCCTTGGCGTCTGATCGCAGCGACCAAACATCACCTTATTTGTTGATCAGGGCACCCACAATGAATCTTAATAAGCAAGGTAACCCGAGGAAGTTTCATGTAATGCGGCAATTCGGAGTCGATCGATCCTAATATTTTCTTTAGGTCAGTCTGGATGACCGAAAGGAATGCAGCAAAAAGCCCGGCGCGCGGCTCAGTGACCGATAAACGAATCTTTAGTTCGGCCTGCCAGCCGTCAGAAGTATGGTCGATAGCGCTTGGATAAATCCGGCGTATCGCTGGACCATTTTTTATCCGCCATCCTTTGTTTGCGGAAGCGGAAAGACAACACATCGGATCTGAGCTTGCGACGTTCCCGGCTGACAGCATCCCTTGCGGCGAGGTGCCGAGCTCTGTTCGGCACGAAATATCGACGAATTAAGCCTATCTTTCTCGGCGGCCGCTCCAAACAGATGACAAGCGAAGAGATCGAAGGCGTTGTTCGTGCGATGACGTTGACTGTAGAACATTTGGAGACCGGTCCGGTGAAACGAGCGATGCAGGAAGCATCCACGCAATTGCTAGCTCATTTGACGGCGATGCGGGTTGAGCGGCAACGAAGGCAAGCCTAATCTTCTCTAGAATAAGAAAATCGTTGAGAGGTGGGGGAAGCAGCCGGTACCTATTAACGCAGTTAAAAACCTATGCGCTGCCTTATTTAGGGCGATCAGGATTGAACCGGATAACTTTATCTGGTGCAGATAGTTTACTTCCCTCGAACTGGGTCAGCCGAGTTGCAGTCGCTGCGATTGGCGCCGTAGGTTTTACTCCACGGCAAAGCATCCGGCACTTCGATAACTTCAAGAAGTTGGACGATCTCGTGACAAGTCGAGCATTCGAAGATCCTGCTGCCAAGCTTTGAACGAGCCATTCGCTTTTCGCAACCGGGACAGGGTGGATGCATGTTTTTCTCTTCGTGGTCCGCATCAAGTCCGGGTCCAAATTCCCGTTCCCACGCGCACGCTCACAAAATTGAGATTTTAGATCGAGTTTGACCGAGAACTTACGGCCCAAACGGTGCTCTCTGGCCATGATTGTCTTGCTCTGCAGGCTTCTGTGTGCCGGCTCGATCCTGCTAGGGATCGGACCCACTAGCTCTCTCCCAAGCCGTATCACTTTCAAGCCGTATCACTTTGCTCGAACGCGCGGCGCCTTGGTCAAAACTCGCTTTTGGCAAGACGCGGCCCTCAGCGAGTTGCAAGTGATCGGAACCTCGCGAACTCCCCCGACGGCAAAACCGCTGCAGTCAATTCGACTGTGTCGAGAAAATTGCAAACAAAAGCGAATGCTAGAACTACGAAATTCTGGACGTTGGGATTAACGCTCGCTGCCTTGCTTTCTGTCGCTCAATTCGCCCTTCAGCCAATTCTGTATTTCGGTGCTCTGCATTGGATCGGCCTGACCACAATCTGCACAGCGCAAGACTCGTTGAGGCTCACCCTTGGCCAGCATTAGCTTCATGGGCTTGTGGCATTTCGGACAGTTCGGGACAGGGGCGACTCCAGACATGGCCCATCTAAGCGAGGGTCGCCTAAGAAGGATATTAAATTTAAATTAGCGATTAGGTCGCCTACTTTTGTAACTGGAGGCTCGATGACAAGGTGAAAGGGAGCGCCAGGATCTAGATGTCCCTTCGTGAGGCAAACGGCGCGCGACGCGACCGATAACCGAGATAACATGTCCGGCGAGCGATGTTCGCTGCGAGTGGCCTTGGCATTGCCGGACGGCAGTCACAGCTCCGATGTTCTCACCGGAGCTGTGTTTTCGGGCGTCGTGCATTACCCGCAGACCTGAACGGGCCTTATGCGCCATCCGTATCGGGTACGAATTCGCCGCTGCACGACATAGCATCCGCCATCATCATAGCCGCCGTAAGCGTAGTCCGGGTAATCCCAGTAGTCGTCGTAACCCGGTCCCCACCAGCCACCGGCGTAGTAATCTCGATTGAACCCGCGGCCATGGTAGAAGCCGCGTTGTTGAATGACGATGACGGGCAGCCGGCCGTCCAGTTTCACGGACGAAAGGTTTTCGGGCACGAAGTTGTGGGTTCATCGACCAATTTCTAATGTGCGTGTATGAAAGTCAGGCTTAATTTGATTTTAATGTCGGTCTTGCTGGTCCTGTGCGAAATAATCGGACAGGAGTGCCTGCTCCTCTCGATCCCCATCGACGTTGAGCTTCAGCGTGCCCCCACGCTGGGGCTCAAATCTACTTCGCCAGCGAGCTCGACCGCATTCTTTTGGATGCTGACAGATGCAACGGGAGCCTAGTGTTTGGGGGTCTTTAGAGGCGATGGCCGTCGTTCGATAACGGCCATTCGCTGGCTTCGGCCTTGTTCAAAAACTGACCTCTTGTGCCTGGCGGGATCGTGCCGCTTTCATGCGAGAGACCATCCAGCAGCGTGCCAGACGATAGATCAATCACCTAATATTGTCCTGAGGCGTGGAAATTCGGGAACCAAGGCGTGCCGCATTTCATTTGAGCTGCGCTCGTTTCGGAATTGTCTCGATGAAAATTGGCGCAGGATTCAAGGCACGGCTTGAGTTTGTGCTTGATCATGTTGTGAAGAATCTTGCTAACGGCGGTGATCATAAAACTCGTGCGTTCATAGCCGTGCGGCTCTTGAGCGCATCGCAATCGGGCATTGTTAAGCTTGAAGACTTGGTGCGCGTTGCCCAGGACGCGTTGCTTGATGCCCTTCGTGCGACAGATTCCGCATAAACCGAAAACTACTATAGCAAAAACGACCCTAGCAGGGGCTATCGCTAGGGTCGTTCGTGGTGCGCGCAATGCCGTGGGGGACGGCACAGCCAGACAACATATCAGCCCACGGATCGTTCCTGTCCGTCGTCCGTAAGACGGGCTTGCACCGACCACAGCGACTAGACGCGCTCGCTGAATTAATTTGATTTTAGTGTGCGCCAGAGGAGGGCTAGCCTAAATTGGTGCGGAAGCGTCGAAGGACCTTCGCGGTTTCGCGCCAGAGATGTTGGCGTTGATCGATAGCCGCCGTTCCCCATAGAAGGAAAGAGACATTTCAGCAATTGAGCCAAAAACCCGCCTGTGTTCCGTCGGAGAGGTGGACGAAGCGGCTATTTGCCGTAAGCGGGCCGAAGAAGCGCGCGCAATAGCTGAGAAATTGAAGGACCCTCCGGACAAAGCGGCGTGGCTGAAAGTTGCCGACGAATGGATTAATCTCGCGGGGACCGCCGAAGCGCGGAAGGCCTCCTCTTGTCAATCATCAATGGAATGACGGACGCCTGACGAATACGAGCTGTTGCGCGTGCTCAGGGCGAAGAGATTGCCGAACACGTTTTCGCCGTGCAGCTAGCAAAGCGAGCCTGATGCATCCACCATCCGCCCGCAGCTCACGTACCGACGGCGGCGAGCTTCGGCTTTCATCAAAGGCGTCAGCTTAACCAGCCGAACAAGATGTTCGAGATTTTGGCCGGCATATTTTCCCAGCCACTTGTTTCAGGATGCAGACCTACTAATCACTTCTTCAGATCATCCCTGGAAATGCTCTGCTGGTCCGGAGCAGCCATCGTCGAGTAGCTGGAACCTAATGATTATTTTAGACGGCGAATTCAATTTGCTCGCAACCAGCGCCGTATGGCAACCGTTGAGTCTGTAATGCAATGGTTACAGCGGAGACTCTAAGATGAGAAAGCAGATTCTTGCAGGTGCGACAGCCTTGGCGCTCGCGACCGGAATGACGACGAGCGCGATGGCTTTCGGCCATGGCGGCGGCTTTCACGGCGGCGGCGGCTTCCACGGCAGTATGGGAGGCTTTCGTGGCGGGATGGCCGGGCTGCACGGCGGCCGGTTTTCAGGAATTCGCGGCTTTGGCGGTTGGCGCAACGGCGGCTGGGGCAGCCGGCGATTTGTTGGCGGTTACGGCGGGTGGGGCTATGGTGGCCCCTACTATTACGACGATTACGCCGGGTTGGGCCTCCTGGGACTCGGCCTCGGGCTAGCGGGAGAAGAGACGGGTTATTGCGGGCCGTATGGTTACGGCTACTGCGGTCCGGGCTACGCCGTCAATGCCTGGTCCTGGTAAGTGGCAGCATTCGGATCTCTGGATTCGGCAAAGGCCCGCTCGGAAAAATTCCGGGCGGGTCTTTTGGTTTCATACCGAAGTTAGAAGTCGTGGAACGTGTGGCGATGGTGGCGGTTGCCAAGCGAAGAGTTGGGTTTTTGACTCCCTCCGCTGGAGCTCGATGCCCAAGGCGGGCGTGATTGGTTAAATTGGACTTTAAGGTCGAGAACAATAGGTCATGCGTGCTTTAATCATCGCGGCGACAATCCTTGCAATCTTGGTCAGCGAGAACGTTGCCAAGGCTGGCCTGAGCACTGCGGCTCGGGAGGTTGCGTCCGTCGATACGGCGATCGTTCCCGACGAAACAACTCAAGAAACCGAGGACCACATAGGTCTGACCAGGACGACACGCCGCGAAGTGCAACGGCGGCTGGCTAAGCTTGGATTTAAAACAAAGGTAAGCGGAAAGTTCGACGAATCGACGCGGGTCGTCATCACGCGCTGGCAGGAAGAACACGGCTATCCCAAGACCGGTTTCCTCAACACCGCGCAGCATGCCGCGCTCTTGGAAGAGAGAGGCGAAGAGATAGCTTCCAGCAAATCCGATGATCATGACCATCGTCGGAATGGGGGGCGGGGCCCCCGTCCCCGCGGTATTGGCGGTCCGATTCGCGCGATTGGCGGCGTGCTCGGAGGATTGTTCGGCCGGTAAACACGAACAGTCTTCCCAAATCCAGTGCTGCTGAGCAAACCCTCGCTAGAAAGAGACCGCCAGAACCAACACCACGAAATATTGCGATGAGCGGATATTCGGTCAGCGTCTGCTTTGCAGTTGTCGATGTCCTAATCGATTTTAGCGTAATAAGATCAATCGATGGCTCGCATGAGAACTCCCATAGTTGAAGTAATCGCTCCGGATGGGACTACATCGCTTTGGGCCGCTATTGCGATCCCGGACAAGGAAGCTGTTGCGGCGGTCAAGAAAATGATCCCACCCGGCCATACCGTCGAACTATCACTTCGAAAGATTCCACCTGGTCAGAAGTTAAACGGGGCACGCCCGGGCCAGATTATCCGCATTCAGTGAAGACGCCGCTCCCGCAGCCTTCGTTGGAGAGCAGCAGCTTGCCGCTGCAATTTGACCGGTCTCGCAGCGCACGAATGCGCGTGTTGAGACGTGGATACCGCTTTAATTGCATTCGCCGGCTAGTTAGGATGGGTTAACGTCAGTTCGGACCAGTGAACTCCCAGTGCTCGTTAGTCCGACCCTGCCGGATAACAACGCCTTCACCACCTCCAAGGTGCTGCAGTTCTACTGGGCCGGCGCGAAGTACGACTTTGCCTGGGGACTGAGCCTCACGGGCGCGTACTATCATGTGGACCAGAACCAATACATCGCGGATGGCGCCGCCTGCGTTGCCGGCGGTGCCAGCAAGACCGATTGCGCTGGCGCGTACGACCAGTTCTCGTTCCTTGCGGACTATGCGTTGAACAAGCACCGCGACGTCTACGCGGGCGCCACCTGGGCCCGGGTGACCAATGGTCTGGCGTCAGGCTTCCCGGGTACGCCCGGTGCCAAGTTCGGCTTCGCTGGAACCGGAACGTCCATCGACACGGCTACCGTGATGACCGGCTTCCGCATCAAGATCTGACAGTGGATGAACCCAATAGACCGGCCCGGATCGCATTTCGGGCCGGCCTTTTTATCGCGTTCGCTGATACGGTCCCATTTCGGTGAGAATCTATTAGGCCCTCCCCACGCGCACCTCCGCTTAGATCGCCGTGGCACTGCTGAGCGAATTTCATCGGTTATTGGCAGGTGCGATTGTCGCCTTGCGGATGCCATAGCAGGTACGGTTCAATGGAGTCCGTGGATTCATTTGCGACCCCTTCGGCCACGTCAAGACCACCCAACTCAAACGGCTACCAGCGGATTCGGCAGGCCCATCTGGGGGCTCAAGGGCTTTTGCGGGTAAGCCTTTGGGGGAAGCCACGCCACGCGTGTTTGGGCCGTAGGGGGCCCCGGCTTATCGAAAGCAGAGCCCCGACCATCACGCCGGAGCCTTCTCGGATGCAGCCACTATCAGTGACCAGCAATGCCCGAAGTCATCGCGGCTTCGCCCAGCTCCGACCAGCCTCGTGATCGCCCTGCAAAGCCGTCCGGCGCGGCGTAATAGTCATTGCTGTTTCGGAACTGCTCCTGCTCCGCCGCCGTTGCGCGATGCCCGCGTGCGTGGTGCTCGGCACCAGCCGCCATTTGGCATGTCGATGAAACGATCAGCGCCGCGCCTATAACCTTAAGAATTGTCGTTCGCATTGTTCTCTCCTGATATGCGGCGCTCTTTGCCTAAGGTCAGTGCCTTGCACGCCGTCCTCACAACAACGCTTGACAGGGAAAAACCGTGCCAGAGATGCAATCACAAAGTGGCGACCAATTTTTATCATCAGACCCCTTTTTGGCTCAGATATCGGGCAGCTCAAGCAGCTACGGTCCGCCAAGCCCATCTGGAGGCACCGTGAATGACGGTTTTCGCGGGGACGGTGTTTCGACCTTTCGCGGCGCGACGCGTCCCGGCTCTGAAGAGTTGTGGACAATTCGGCGCATGCTTGGTGTTACGCCGACACCAGACCGAAAAAGGGGATTGACCCCGTCGCCAGCAAACCGGCACCTAAATTGTCCCGAGAGGGCTTCCCGTTTTTTCAATGGAGAGCCCTATCATGTCTGATCATCAACTGCGATTCAAAGGTCCCGGCTTCGACTTCGACGCGAAGGGCTGGGTGGGAATTGTAGGCGCCATTTTCATCGTCTTGATAATTGTATGTCTGTGTCGCTGATCCCGCTCACTCGTCGGCTTTGCGGGTGATTCTGTTGCAAAACTCTTTAGGGTTCGATTGCAGGGCTTGGTTTTGAGTTTTGACGGTTAGTTGGTCGTGCTTCCCGTTGTGGCGTCTATTGACGCCATCAACGCTTGACGCGATGGCTACGCAAGGCAGGCCTCCGGTGAAAGTGGCGGGGCACGGCAGAGAAGTTTGGCAAGCCGCCTCAGGTTCTGCGCGGTTGCTGTCAGCAGCACTTCGTCCCTGACGCCGCTCAAGCCCCGCAGCCGGAAACGGTCGAGCCGGAGAATGCGCTTCATGTGCGCAAATCGCATCTCAACCTTCTTGCGCTCCCTGCGGGACTGCTGGAAGGCTTCCGTGTCGGCCAAGGCCCGAACACGATCTCGCACATCTTCGTTGAGGTCGCGGGTGATTTTGCGCACAGTTGCGGTCGTGCACTTCGGCTTCAGTGAACACTGCGAGCAATCGCTCTTGCTGGCTCTGTAATAAACGATGTGGCCTTGATCGATGTTACCGGTGCTGGTCAGCTCCGCGCCGCCTGGGCAAATATAGATATTGCGATCCTGGTCGAAGACGAAGTCGGCACGGCTGAAGGTGCCATCAGGACGTGCCGACTTGTCCCACACTGGAACGTTCACATTGATCCAGCCTCCGGGACCTATCTCGGGTACGATGGCCGGAGACATCCTTGCGAATAGGGATTGAAAAGAGCGGCTCGCACTGAGCCGCTGTTTTTATGCTTGGTAAGCCTCAATCTCTGGCGCGCCCCAGCCAAGCCGGCGACCAGCGGGTAGTGTTGCTCGGCAGCGACTGCCATGTGAGGACGGCAGATCCAGCAGATGTTCCTGAATACGCTGTTCCGGGACTGGGCAAGCGCCAACGTCACATATCTTCTTTTCGTAGTCCGTTACGCCTCCATCGTCACCCTTGGAAACGGATAATGTTCAATTCCGTCTCTCCGCTCGTGGTCCCGAAGGTCGCTCCTTACGATTTTGGAGCGGGCGGCGCCCCCGCAAGCCAAACCAACCCGGTCGACGTGCCTCGCAGAAGGTCAGACGGGCTATTTTGGATTTACGGACCGCAACTTCCCGCAGATGCACAATGCTGGATTTGCTCAAGGCCGATGAAGTCGAATGCCGCGATAGCAACCAACGCGAAAAGCAAAACGATGGCCGCCATGTTTTCGACCATACGGGCCTTGTAATCTTCCGTATATTCGCGCCAATTCTCGTATCGCGACAGATCAAGCAAAGGTTCGATATCGCACGCGTCGCGCTTACGGCGTCCATCGTCACGCACTTCACGGAGCCGGAACTGCAAAACCCTGCAATCGCTGTTGTCCTTTCTATTTGTTTCGCCACGGCTCATCAGATACCCAACATGGTTCTTTCATTGCGGCCCCAGCGGTGCGCTTCAACGCTTTCGCATCAAGTTTAAGATCCGTCGTCATTGTGTTGTATCGCGTCGCTCAAGCGATGCGTCCCGGGCAACGCGCACCAAGTCATCAAATTTCACGATACCAGATTGCGCAGCGCCCAAGAGCCGCACGGCTATGAACGCACGAGTTTTTGTGGTCACCGCCGTCAGAAAGGTTCTTCACAACTTGCTCGAGCACATACTCAAGCCGCACCTTGAATCCAGAGCCAATTTTCATCGAGACAATTCCAAACAAGCACAGCTCAAATGAAATGCGGATTCCTCAAGAGTAGCAGGCACTCCTAATTCGATACTTCGCATAATCGGAACAAGACCGACATTAAAATCAAATTGAGCATGATTTTCTCGTCCGAAAACCGAAAATGGTAAACCGAACTGCGCCTTTGCGCCCGAAAATGGGACCAAGTGCAAACAAGTCAACGCTGAACAGGGGCCAGATCGAGCGATGTTGGCTTATAAACTGCAAGACAGCCGGTAAGCCAAATCACAATGCAACTAACGTCGCTCGTGGTGCCGTCCGGAACGCGGTTGGAATTCGGTATGGCGTATTCCCGGGTAACATGAAGTTATCGCTTCAGGCGGCAAGGTCAATTGGCTGATCGGTGGGTTTTGTGGCGAGCGTATTCCAGCCATCCACCTTGCGCATGCTGATCTGTCCCGAAGCGAGCAGCGCCCAGAACATCATCGCGGCGGTGTCGGCCGACGGCAGTACGGTTTGAGTTTTGATCCGGCGCTTGAACTCCTCGTGCAATCGCTCAATCGCATTGGTGGTGCGTAGGCTGCGCCATTGGCTCGGCGGCAGGCGCGCGAAGGTGAACAAGCGGTCTCCTGCTTCCTCCAGGCTGTCGGCAACGGCACGATGCTTGAGCCGCCATTTGCGGATGAAGGCCTTGCGGCGAACGGTGATCTCCTCAGGCGTCGTCGCATAGATCATGTCGTTGTAATCCGCAGTGATCTCGTCGTGCAGGCGCTCCGGGGCATGCGCCAGCAGGTTTCTGTGCTTGTGAACCGTGCAGCGTTGCACCGGCACTCCGTCCCAGACGACTGCAATGGCCTTGTCGAGCCCTGGTGCGCCGTCGACGATGAGGAATTCGGGACGCCGCAGCCCGCGCTTGATGAGATCGTCCAGCACCGTGCGCCATGCCTCGGCGCTTTCGCCGCCCATGCTCTTGATCGCGAGCAGAACCTTTTGGCCGTCCGCTCGCACGCCCAGCACAACGAGCAGTGAAATCGAGGTCGCCTTGCGGTCGAGGCGCACCCGAACAACGGTGCCGTCGAGGATCAGGCGCACGATCGGCTCCGCGGCCAGCGAGCGGCTGTTCCAGGCGTCCCAGTCGCCCTTCACCTTGCGCCAGGTCCGGCTCACCGTGTCCTTGCCGACCGTCCCGCCGAACAAGGCGGCCAGCGAGCGACGCACCCGCCTGGTATTGGTGCCGGCCAGGTAGCTGCTTGCGATCAGCGCGTCGGCGGCAAGCGTGCGTCGCTGATAGGCCCGGAGCGCCTGGCTCTTCCATTCCGCCGTCCCGCCCTCCGGCGTGGTCAGCCGGGCCCGCGGCACCGCGATCTCGATCGGTCCAAACGTGCCCGTCAGCGAGCGCGTTCGGCTGCCATGACGGTGGCCCTTGACGCAGGCTCCTGCTTCATTGCCGGCCATCTTGCTTCGTTCGTAACGCGGCCGTGCCAGCGCGATATCGAGTTCGCCGCGGATCAGTTCTTCGATGAACTGACGCGCCCGAGCCCGTACCTCGGTCTCGATCGGGTCGAACCAGTTGTCGAAAAGATCAACAGCCATCTCAGTCGCAGGCTGCATGGAATCAGGCTTCGTGGTAAGCTTGGCCATGGCGTAGTCTCCAGTCCGACGCTTCAACGCCGGTCGATTCGAGGTTGATCACCCCGGAGACTACGCCAACCCTAATTCCTACCAACCCTGCGACGGCACCTCGCTCGTCTCCGTTCTCTCAGACGTAACAGAAGGAGCGCACATGAAACTTAAAACAAGCGCTTTCGTGACAGCATTCGTTCTGAGCAGCGCGCTCGCATTCGCGCAGCCCGCTCCGATTGGCAGTAGCGCGGACTTTGGAAACGGTGCGGTGCTCAATCGCGGGCCGGTCAGAACCACAGGGGAGGACATGGATTTTCAAACGAATCGAGTGTCTGCGCCACTGCTGACGCACCATCGGCACGCACGCTCCGCGATGCATCGGCGGCGGCATGTCGCCGATTACCGGCATTAGTCGCTTCTACCCTTTATTCACGCGCCGACGCGAAAGCCGCCCTAGGCTCAGAATGGCCGGGCTGGGCGTTAGGCTCTCCGATCATGAGCCTCGCTTTATCTGTCAGGGCCTGCAGAGGCCGCGGCGGCCGTGACTAGACCCACTTTGCACCGGCCGGAATGGGCCTCAGGCGGCCTGACGGAACGACCCCGATTTCGTGCTGGTCCTCTTACCGCGCTAGAGCCGATAGCAACGATAAGATCAGAAAATTTTTGTCTTGTCGCGCGATTGATCTTGCGACGCGACCTTGGTCTGCCGGCGCGCGAGAGTTTGCCAACTAGTCTAGTTTCTCGGCGGCTGGCGAGAGTCCGTGCTCTTTGCTGCGGTCCGCTAGCTCAAAAGCGCTTTCATGAAGCCCGTGAGGCTAGACTGCGGAGCGTGAATAGAATTTGACAGGCCTGGCGCCAAAGCGTTGCCTCATACCTGCTCAGTCGGTCGAGAGGATAGGTGGGAAGGTTGGAGAGACGGACAAAGGATCGTGTCATATCGTCCGTTTGAGCGGCAGGATCAGCGTCCGGGGCTGGATCATTATCGAGACACGTGGAGAGTTTGTCTTTATGCTGTCGCTCGCTTTTCTCAGAGTTGGTAGCGAATTTATACATGTCATCAATAATCGTCTGGCGCTCTCGATAAGCTTCTCGCCGCCGCCGGAATTGTAACAGATGCTGAGCCTGGATTTTAAACAGACCACTTTCAATTGCGGTCGCGCGACGCAGCCGCCATAGCAGGCTCGCCAATCGAAGAACAAGTTCTCGTTCAACAGCAGTATGGGCATCGTAATCGGATGTAACGGCCATCTCGAAGGCAGCATAGTCATCGGCGTCCTCCAAGGCGTCGATCACGGTTTCGGCTGTGAGTCCGTGACGGACGGCATTTCGCCGCGACCGTCTTTTTCCATCCTCTGTTACGGGTCCGGTGCTAAGGCGCGCGTTCCGTCGGTTGGCCTCGATTTGGCGGAAGGATGTCATTCTGCACTCCGGACGGAGAATTGGCTTCGTTTCGCTATTTTTAGATTGCGGGTGTCGAGAGCCAAAACGCGAACCGTTGCGTTTGCTGGAGGACGCACTTCCCGGAATAGTTTCGGTACTTGCCGCAATTTTACGGGTTTTGACCCAGAGGTGTGCGGCCACCGCAAGCGGATCAATCCCTTGCGTGTTCCACCAGGCGCGTTCGTCGCCACGTCGATGAAGCTCACGATGGTGCAATCTGCAGACGGGGACAGTGAACTTGTCGCTGACCTTTCGACCCATCGCGGCTTGCTCTGCGAACTTCACATGGTGCGCATCCGATGGGGCTCTGCCGCACACGAGGCACGGTTGAGACGCAACAAATCTCAGGTGGTCCCGATCGCGTTCTCGGACCGGTTTGCTGATGACGCTGACTTGCTGTTCAGCCGGGCCGCACTGTCTCGACGAGTCCACGCGGTCGTCGATAACTTGATCCCTGGTAGATCTCTCAAATGCCTCGATCTGGCTGAGATTTGTAGAGAATAGTTCCTCAATTGCCTGGGCATCCGCCGCTGAGAGCTGGTTTTTCAGGGGGAGGACTCGATGAGCCCATTTCGCCAGGGCCTCAGAGTTGGCGAGCTGTTCGAGCTCGGAGACTAGTTGACGGCGAAGAGCATCGGACTCTCGGGGAGGCAAAGTTGGTGGCCGAGGCTGTTTGGAGCGGACCTGTTTCGGTGCCAAACGTAATGTTTGTCCAGCGGCCTCTGGAAAGTCGTTATGCATCGCGCCTGGATGCAGGGCAGCGCGCAGAGCAGCAGCTTGCGAAGGGGAAGCAACATTTACAGCTGGAAGATCCGGCGCGTCCAGGTCGTCTTCGCCTGCAATCCCTACAAGGGTGAACAGGGCATAGCGGCGCGCGTAGGTGAGGGCAGCGCCTAGCCGATGGGGCGCGGCGGTCTCGCTGACGGGGCAGACCGGCCAGTCCGAAGATACCCATTCGCCGGAGGCGTGGACGAGCGTGGTCGTGAGCCTAATCAATCGGCTTTCGCGATCGATGGCAGTGGCCTGAACAATAGCGATCTCTTGCTGGCCTAAGCATTTGCGAACCAGATCAAGCCCCGAGGACAGCGATGCATATCGAAACGTTCGGCTTCCCTCCCTTGGGAACGGCGAGACGATGGTTGCGGTTAGGGATTTTTCGGGATTGGCGATCGCGGCTTGAGCTTTGGCGAGGGCTGCCGCCAATGCTCCCACACTAGTGCTGGATTGCTGCATGACCCGCCACCTCAGCCAACAATTCCAAGCTGATCGCACCCGACTTCGAGCGTTTTGCCCGCACCCCGTGCCCAGACGCCTCCTTGGCATCCTCAGGCACAAGCGCCTTCAGCTCGGTCTTAGCCCGATCATGGTCTTGTGCGGCGGGTCGGGTCAGCCGAAAGAGGCTTGCGAATTCTGCCCAGGCGTTGGAAGCGCTCATATCGACGGTTCTGATTGCCTCGACCCTTGGCCTCGGCGGCTCAATGCCGAAGAGGTGAGGAGGCTCGCCGGTCTCAACACATCGCCAGAATTTCCGCTCTGCGGTCAGGAGAAGGTGCTGGTACAGCGGGTCAGCCGAAATCGTCATCTCTACCCACTTGCCGCCGCCGGTGATGATGGAAAGTACCGCCGTGCGCGCGTCGGCGACCCACATGTTGTGCTGCAGCTGCGCCATGTGCTTTTCCGCTGCAGCTTCTTCTGAGAACGACCATGGCAGCATGAATTTGGCTTCGAACACAGCGCCACTGGGATCAACAAGGCCGTCGAGTGTCGCCGCCATCCATTTGAGTACTGGATGCTGGATCCATCGCTGGACATCCCTAACAACCCGGCCGGTATTTCGCTCGTACCAGCGCCGATTGAGGTCTTCCGTAGCGGTGCCCAGTTGGACCACCAGGACGCCGGACAGGTCTTCGGGCTCGACCTCCCCTCGTTTCTCGCGCCACAGACGGACCAGGGCGGCTTCATCATCGCCCATGATGATGCGGGAGTCGGAGCCGCCGATGAACCGTCGACGCTCAGCGCCAGAGTTGTTGAGCATTCTCATCTTCATTCTCCATTCTGTTTAAAAACGACATATATGACTATAATAGATATTTTAGACAAATCAATCGTTTTTCGACATAATTGATCCCGTTCGCGGGATTTCAATGATTTCTCCAAACCAATGCCGAGCGGCCCGAGGACTCCTTGATTGGAGCCAGCATCAACTTGCCCGCGAATCCGGCGTGGGTATTGTCACAGTTCGTCAGCTCGAGGGTGGCGTGCACGAGCCACGGCGTGCGACTTTGCAGGTCGTTCGCCACGCGCTTGAAGCGGCCGGTGTGGAGTTCATCGACGAGAACGGCGGCGGCGCCGGCGTGCGGCTGCGAAAGCCGAGCGGTGGAGTGCCGGGCAAAATCAGGTGACGTTTCAGCCGCCGGAATACAGGTAGACGTCTCCAAAGTTCCGCATTTCTTCGCAGCCGATCCGTTTCAATTCTCGAGCAATCTTGCCGGCGGCGGCGCGGGCGGGACTGATCGTGAAAAATACGGGTGCTTGCCGGCGGCAGGAGGAGCCGCTTGATCGAGCTAACGGACAACTAAACGGGCCGTCTATTTCGGCGGAAAATCACGGATCATGGACGTTCCGTTATCGAATGCGCTCTGGCGGCCTCTTCCATACTAAACCGATCTATCATGTCCAATGTGACATTTCGCTGCGATGCAGAACTTGGTCGCTATCGGGGCATAGCGGAGATCGCCGAGCTTGGGTTGCGGCCTGCCCCGGTAGCGATTGACCCGCATGGACGTTGGCCCCAATTTTTGTGCGGCTGAACACCCCGGGTTCTTCCAGTTCAGCCGCCGCTCCCTGTATGCTCGAACAAATTAGGACTGCCCACTCGACAACGACGACAGCCGCACTGGAGGACTGCCGTTGGCCCACCGATTTTTTCAGAACGGAGAAAAATATGGCCACGCGTCGGGATTTCATCAAAACCGCTGTTGCTGCAACCGTCGGCACCACAACCCTTGGGCAAGCAGGAGAAGTAAAGGCGAACACGGCAAGCTCCGGGCCAAAACAATTGCCTCGGGGGCTGACGTTGCTCTCGATTGCAAAGGCTAACGGTTCCGAGACGCTCGGCGTGAAGCTGCCAACCGGCATTTTGGACGTTGCCGACGCGCGGGCAGCATTGAAGATCGACGCGCCCATGACGCTCGAGGAATTAATTATCTCCGGGGAGGCTGGTGCGCTCCAGCAATTGATCGAGGCAGGAAAGGACCGAAAGGAGTTCCTGCGAGACGAGGCCAACATTAAATTTGGCCGTCTGATTACGAAACCCGGGAAGATCGTTTGCGTGGGCTTGAACTATAAAGAGCACGCTGAGGAAGCTGGGGAGAAGCTCCCGACCGTGCCCATCCTGTTTAACAAATTCAACAATACCCTCGCCGCGCACAATTGCACGATCAAGCTTCCGCCTCGCGAAGTCTCCTACAAGTTCGACTATGAAACCGAACTGTTGGTGATCATCGGAAAGACGGCTCGAAACGTTTCAGAAGCCGAGGCCCTCGACTATGTGGCCGGTTACGCGATTGGACATGACTTCTCTTCCCGCGATCTGCAACTGGAGACTGGCGGACAATGGATGGTCGGCAAGACCTTGGACGATTTCGCCCCCATAGGCCCCTACTTCGTATCGGCTGATCTAGTTGACCCGAACAATCTATCAATCGAGACGTTTGTGAACGATGAGACCAAGCCGCGTCAATCATCCCATACCTCGAAATTTATCTTTAACCCTCAGAAAGTGATTTCATACACTTCCAAGATGTTCGCGCTGGAGCCGGGTGACATCATCTTCACCGGTACCCCTTCTGGGGTGATCATCGGGATGCCGAAGGAAAAGCAGGTATGGCTCAAGGCCGGCGATAAAATCGTAAGCCGGATTGAGAAACTCGGCACGTTGAAGTTTGATCTTGCCTAAGATCAGAAAGCGTTTGCCTCGCTATGCCCGTCCCGCTGCAATCGGCTACGGGCGCATTTCGAATAGAAAGGATTTCCATGCGTAAATTTCAGATACTTTTCGTGGCTCTCGCCGTCTCTACTACAATTTTCTCAAACCCGACCATCGCCGCCCCTGCCGACCAGATAGTGTCTGGCCTCATGGAGAAGCGGTCCGCTGGCTTCAACAAACAGGACGCCGACGCTCTCGCATCACTCTATTCCAAAGATGCACTGTTCTTCGGATCAACACCCACGCTCCATAAGAGTAAAGAGGGTGTCGCGACCTACTTCAATGCACTCCCTCGCTGGAAGTCACCTATGGTCCAATTCACTGATCTCGTGGTCAATCCCATAGGCTCCGACGCAATCAACGTGGCAGGTACCGCATCCTTTGTCGTAAGCGAAAATGCGCCCCCGGTGTCTTATCGGCTGACATGGGTGGTTATTCGCGAGGACAACGACTGGAAAATTGTCAACCACCATGCGTCGCCCAAGGCTGCTCCGCACTAAGGGCGAGGTCATACGGCAGATGCAGAACGTCCTCCCGCGCAATGACTGAGTGACGCCAAGGTTCTAACGTCGGTTCTAGGCACGAAGGGTTTCGCAAGGTGAACGGGCAAGAAGTTGCCCTTCGCTAACCCTAGCGGTGGTTCGCACAAAATTCCCCCTTAACGGAACGACTAGCCGCGGAACACGTTGCCTTGCATACGAGGCAATCCATGCGACATACCATTCATATTGGCGAAGAGCATATCAAGGCCATTCTTGCCGAAGTCGGCGAGCGCCTTCGCCTGATCTTCCGGTTAGAGGGGCGGCAGAAGGTGCCCCGTTCCATTCGGCTATCAATAGATCGTCTTGCCGAAGCAGACCATCGGACCCAGTTGAAAATGTCACCATCGATTGTGCCTGCGGAAAACGAAGGCTGGCTCCACCGACTGTTGCCGAGGCGATTTCGCTAATCTTTGCGACGCGCCATAGCGCGATCAAAATCTCAACCGAACTCGACTTGCCGAGCGCTATGATCGTGGCGGTAAGATGCGGTCCTCGTTGCCGTGTGACGCTTCGCCCCGCGCAGCGACGAGCCGATGTCCGGGCTAGGTTTTCTGAGGTGGCACCGTGCCACCTTTCAATAGCCTGCTGCGAGGGAGGAAGACATGTGCATCATCACTGCCCCGCAAGACATATCGCAGCAGCAGGCTTGCTTCCGCTTTCGGGTATCTTCT
>CAVVZW010000055.1:0-3883 GCA_963752265.1 uncultured Alphaproteobacteria bacterium | reverse complement strand
CAGCGCGATCGCCGCGTCGAGTTGGTCGCGGGCGACGAGCAGCACCGAGCGTCCGGACAATGCCTCCAGCCGGCCGCCGAAACCCGAGCCGCCGGCCAATTCATCGAGGGCGACGCTGTCGTGGCGGCCGTAGAGATGCCGAGGATCCGGCACGGACCGCACAACGATGCCGCAGGATGTCTGCTTCACCGCGCGGCATTTTCATAGACACGCACGAACTCGCCGAGCGTCACCGGAAAGCTCGAATCCTCGGCGGTCGAGAAAGGATCGACCCCGAGCTTGTCTTCGAGCCGCGCCACCAGCACGGCAAAGCACAGCGAATTCGAGACCGGAGTTCATCAGCACGGTCTCGTTGCTCAAAGGCGCAAGCGTCTTGTTGTGTTCCGCCGCGACCTTTTCGATCTCGGAGAACACTGTTAACTGTATCGACATCGTCGGCCACCTCACCTCGATCTCACCCTTTACCATAAGCGCCTTGGACCCGCGCTCAAGGCAAAGTGGCGTGTATGGTCAATTCACGAGTTCCGGATCGCCCGTCAGAGGTTCGCGCGCGCCAGATTGCGCCGACCAACCGCGACGCGATCGCGGCTCTGCTGCGCAAGGGCTTCGGGTTCCGTCGCAGACTGGCGTTCTGGCAACGTGCGGTCGATACGCTCGCCACCCGTAAAGTTCCCGAGCGGCATGCCGCAACTGGGCTACCTCCTGGAAAGCGGCGGCCGGGTGGTGGGAACCATCCTGGTGATCGCCTCGCGACCGCACACCGGCGCGGATCCAACCGCCTCGCCGAGGACAAAGATCACGACCTGGCGCTCTTGCACATCTACGGTATCAGCGGATTGAAGCCGCTCAGTCTCGCCTCCAGTTCGGCGGACAAGGCCAATGTCGAGATCACCGGCATCTCCGATCCGCAAAATCAGGGGGGCGGCCGGCTAGCGACCACCGTCAAGGCCACGCTGACACCGGTCGCAGGCGGCAGCGACCTCGCCCTTTCGCCAACGCCCGCGATCGGATTTTCCGGCGCGGCCGCACGCGACGACAGCGGCAAGTTTGCGGGCCTTGCTCTGTTGAAGCCCGCAGTTGTTGCCGGCTCCATGGTGGCGGCTCCCGCTCAGTCCGTGCTGGTGCCGGCCGAGACGGTGCGCGATTTCCTGAAGGCGAACGGCGTCACCGCGGCTGGCGGATCGTCGGACGCAGCCGCCTCCATCGTCCGCGTGATCTGCGTCAGGAAGTGACCTGTCGTGTTTTCGTCACTTGAGCATCATGGTCGTATTGATCCGGAATAGCGGGATACCTTAAGATCAGTGAACCTTGAAAAGGTTGCTGATTCGGACCGCCGCGATCCCTGCAACGACTTGTGGATCGGGCCGGCACGTCCTGAGCGAGAAGCGCTCGACGTCGCGAGTTGCGATGTACCTCGGTAGGCGTACCCGCATATCCCGTAAGAAGCTAAAGGATTCCAAATGCATACGATCGTATTGGCAACCCAAAAGGGTGGCAGCGGCAAGAGCACGCTTGCGATTGGCCTGGCGCTGGCAGCCATACAGGCCGGACACACCGTCCGTTTGATCGAAACCGACTCCCAAGGGACCCTTCAGAACTGGCAGCGCCGCCGCGCAGCCGCCGAGCCGGCGGTCGAGTCCATCTTTGTCGCCGGCAACCTTGAGCGGCGGCTGCAATCGCTTCGCGGCAGCGGCGTGACCCTGACGATCATCGATACTGCCGGCGGCATCAGCGCCGTCACAGCCTCCGCCATTCGCCACTCCGATCTGTGCCTGATCCCGACGCGCCCGAGCGTCGCCGACATCGAGGCCGCCGCATCGACTTTGCAAGCCACACGCGCCTGGAAAAAGCCATTTGCGATTGTCCTCAACCAGGCCCCGATCCGGGGCCAACGCATCACCAACGCCGCCAACACCCTTGGCAACGGCGGGGCGCTCGACCTCAGCGGCGTTCTCGCGCAGCCCTTCATCGCGATGCGCAATGACCACCAGGACGCGCTGAGCGCGGGCCTCGCCGTCAGCGAATACGCCCCGCAGAGCAAGTCGACAGACGAAGTCCGAAGCCTCTGGCAATGGGTCGAGGCGAAGCTGAACGCTGGCGCGGCCCAACACCCGGCGGTGGGCGGCCGGCCTGCGTCTTCCGAGATAGCGCCTTCGATATTTTTGCAGGCCCCTGCGGATACGCCACCGCCTGCTTCCTGGAGCGGCCTGTAGTCATTGGCGCAAGACCACAACTCTCTTCACTTCTGGCACTTCGGACACCAGAAGGTCGAGCGCCCGTTCTGGGTGAACCGGCGCACAATCCCGCCGCAGCCTTTGCTCTGGCATTTTTCGCCCTCGCGGTCGTAGACCTGAAACGCGTGCTGGAAATAACCAAGTTCGCCCGAGGTCTGCCGATGATCCCGCAGCGATGAACCGCCGGCCTTGATGGCCTGATTGAGCACGGCGTGGATCGCCTCCACCAGACGGCGCGCGTGATCGGTGGTCTCACCCTTTTTTGTCGCAAGCGTCGCAGCCAACCGTCGCGGCGACAGATGCGAGCGGAACAGCGCCTCGCAGACATAGATGTTGCCGAGACCCGCGACCACGCGCTGGTCAAGCAACGCGGCCTTGAGACTGGTTTTCTTGTTGGCGCATGAGCGCGCCAGCATATCGGCATCGAATTCATTGCCGAGCGGCTCGGGGCCGAGACCTCTGAGCAGAGGCTCCTCCTCGATCTCGCTGCGCGCGATGACCTTCATGTAACCGAAGCGGCGCGGATCATTGAACACGACGGCCGCGCCCGACGACATGTGAAACACCACGTGATCGTGCGTGCGGTCCTCATTGCGGGGATGATGAAACTGACCCGGCATATGCCCATCGTCGTCGTTCACGACGCGGAACGATCCGGACATACCGAGATGCATCAAGAGCACATCACCGGAGGAAAGATCGGCCATCAGATATTTGGCGCGCCTGCCGAGACCCGTCACGGTTTGGGACTCAAGGCGTCTGACAAAATCCTTCTGGAACGGAAACCGCAGGTCCTTGCGCCGAACCTCGGCCTTCACGATTTTGGCACCTTCCATGGCCGGTTGCAGGCCGCGGCGGACGGTCTCGACTTCGGGTAATTCAGGCATAGGTCGTGTTCACCTTGAAAGGCTGCCGTGATAGCGCCATTACGGCGGGCAGGCTATGGTCCGGAAATGGAGATAGTTGGATGAACCAACCGGACGAAACCACGCATTTCGGCTTCAAAGACGTCCCCCTCGGCGACAAGCAGGGGATGGTCAACGACGTCTTTCACAGCGTGGCGCGGCGCTACGACCTGATGAACGACCTGATGTCGGCCGGGCTGCACCGCGTCTGGAAGGATTTGATGATCAACGCGCTCAATCCGCCGCGCTCCGAAGCGCCTTTTGCGCTGCTCGATGTTGCCGGCGGCACCGGTGATATTGCCTTCCGCGCCGCGGAAGCGGCCGGACCCAATTTCAAGGCGACCGTCTGCGACATCAATTCCGAGATGCTCGGTGTGGGGCGCGAACGCGCCGCCGCGCGACAGCTCGACGACCGGGTGTCGTTTGTCGAAGGCAATGCCGAGGAGCTCGCTTTCGCAAACAACTCTTTCGACGCCTACACCATCGCCTTCGGCATCCGCAATGTGCCGCGGATCGATCGCGCGCTGCATGAGGCTTATCGCGTGCTGCGGCCAGGCAGCCGTTTCCTGTGTCTTGAATTCTCAACCGTCGACGTGCCGGGGCTCGACCGGATCTACGACCTGTTTTCGTTCAAGGTGATCCCGCCGCTGGGCCGCGCGGTCACCGGCGATGCCGAGTTCGTATCAGTATCTCGTGGAATCAATCCGGCAGTTTCCGAAGCCCTCGGCGTTTGCCGAGATGATC
>CAVVZW010000054.1:0-6503 GCA_963752265.1 uncultured Alphaproteobacteria bacterium | reverse complement strand
CTTGGAACTTCGATTTCAGGGTCGTCGGCGAGATAACGGATCAGCGCACGTGCCGCCGCCGTCTTACCGGCGCCAAGGTCGCCCGACAGCGTGATCACGTCACTGGCGCCGATCAACAGCGCGAGATCGGCCATCAGGTTTGCGGTCGCGCTCTCGTTCGCCAGCGCAACGGAGAATGTCGAAGGGCTGGTCATTCGGCGGCGCTACGATGCGCCGCCTGGTCGAAAGGGAAGTCGCAGGTGACGGTCGTTCCTTTCCCGACGACCGAATCGACGCGCACGCGGCCCCCGTGAAGCTCGACAAAGGACTTCACCAGCGGCAGGCCGAGCCCGGCGCCGCGGTGCCGCGAGCCGCCGGAGTGGCTCTCGAACCAGTCAAACACCTTGTCCTTTACCTCCGGCGGAATGCCCGGGCCGCGATCGGTCACCGCAAAAATCACATGATGCTCGGTGCGCCGCGCGCCCAGCGTGATCACGGAATCCGGGGGCGAAAAATTAACGGCATTGGCGAGCAGATTGTAGAGCACCTGCACCACGCGTCCGTCGTCGGCGACAAAGGTTCCGATATTCGGATCGACGTCGATCTTGAGTTCGATATGGTCGCGGGCGAGGCGATCCTGAATGCCTTCCGCGGCGTTGTCGATGGCTTTGCGGATATCGACCGGGCCGGTTTGCAGCTTCATCGCCCCGGCGTCGATGCTGGCGAGATCGAGAATATTGTTGATCAGGGCGAACAGCGAATTGGTCGAGGTGGTGATGTAGTTCAGGTACTCCGCCTGCTTGGGCACCAGTGGACCCGTCATCGGGTCATTCAGCAGGTGCGCAAATCCGATGATGGTGGTCAGCGGTGAGCGCAGTTCGTAGGAGACGTGGTGGACGAAGTCGACCTTGATCTGGTCGGCGGTCTCCAGGGCCTCGTTGCGCTCGCGCAGCGCCCGCTCGACGTTCTCGGTCGCGGTGATGTCCTGGAATGTCAGCATGGTGGCGCCGTCGGGCAGCGGCATGGTCATGCAGTCGAGCACGCTGCCGTCCTTGCGCTCCAGCTTGAGTGGCACCGCGACCCGGTTGCCGATCCGGGTAACCGCCTCGCGAATGACGCGCCAGGCCGCCGCATCGTCGAACAGCGGCCTGCACCAGTCCTCCACGGCGTCAATATGCGGTTGCTCGCCCAGCGCTTCGGCCGAGAGCTTCCACATGCTGGCGAAAGCCGGGTTGAAAAGTTGCGCCTTGCCGTTAGAGCCGAACACGGCGACGGCCTCGGCAAGATTGTCGAGCGTTTCGCGCTGGACCCGGATCAGCCCGTCAAACCGCCGCGCGAGTTCGAGGCTTTCGGTGACATCGTCGAACAGATAAGTGACGCCGCCTTCCGGATTGGGCGTCGTGACGACGCTCAAGGCCCGGCCGTCGGGCAAATACCAGGTGTCTTTTTCCGCGTCGACCGCGCGGTAGGCCTCATGCAGCTTGGCCTTCCACGCCCGGAAATCCGGTTGCTCGGGCAGTTTGCGCGCGGCGCGGAGCCGGTCGAGCACGCTTGAATTGTCGGGATTGCCGTCGAGGAAGGTGCGATCGAGGTCCCATAGCCTTCGGTAGCTGTCGTTGTAGAAGGCAAGACGCCTTCGGCCGTCGAACACGGCCACGCCTGAGGACAGTTGATCGAGCGTGCGGCGATGACCTTCGGCCATCCGTGCCAGCGCATCCTTCAGCGCGGTCGCTTCCGAGACGTCGATCGCCATGCCGACGCTGCCGCCGCCGATATTGAGCGCCTGCACGTCGTAAAAGCGCCGCTCGCCGCCGACCACGATAGGCAGCCTCGCCGTGAATGCCGCCGTCTCGCCCAAGCCGCGGTCCATGTCGCTGCGATCGCCACTGTCGAGCAGTTCGAGGTTGCGTTCGACGGCGTCCTGAATGTTGGCCGCGTCCGTCGCCCTGGCATAGGCGCCGTTGGCATATTGCAGGCTGCCGTCGCCGCGTTTGGCCCATATCGGCCAGGGCGCGGCTTGGGCGAATCCGCTGAGCATTTCGGTCTCTTCCAGCAGCGCCTTGTGCTTCAGATGGGTCTCGGCCAGTTCCTGCCGCACGCCGGACAATTCGCGGATCCGGACCACGGCCTGACCGCCGATGGCGCGGCCGAGGGCTTCGACCACATGCCCGGTCGATGTGGTCAAATTCAGGAGAAACCCTTCGCCGCTTTCGCGCAAGGTGTCGATCGCGCGATCGATTTGCAGCGCCGGCCCCGGCTGCAGCCAGGTCCCGAATGCCAAAATGCGCTGCGGCAATTCCTGGGAGGTGAGAGACGAGACGTCGCCGCTGATTTGCGGACGGTCTTCGCCCGCAGGCCAGGCAATCAGAATCTGGGGCTCCGCGAATAGCAGCGAGCGGTAGCGGTCGGCCTCGCTTTGCAGGCGCTGGATTTCGCTACGCAGCCCGGTCTCGTTCCGCGCCGCGCGCAGCCGCGTTCGCATCAACAGGATGGCGGCGACGACCGAAAAGCCGAGCAACGACAGCGCTGTCGTCAGCGCTGCGAACTCCTGATGGTTCAAGCCGACGATGGTATGAAGGAAGGACAGATCAGCCGCATGCGCCGGCCGAGCCAGGCCAAGCCAGGACGCGCCCACGAAAGTTCCCGAGGCTACAATTCTGAATGCTGCCCGCCCGCCGCGTGCCAGTGAGGTGCACGACAGCAAGGTCCGGCGCAACGCCGCGATCACGCCCGACATGATTACCCCAATCCGCACGACATCAAGCCCGGCGAATCCCCCGCCGTGCGCGAATCAAACGACAATATCGCCAAGGGGACTCGGCGGGTAAGAGTCCATTTCGTGAACGTGAATCCTGCCAGCAAAAAATGCGCAGATAGTCAGCGTTCGGACGATCCTTTTAAGAAAATGCCGCGGGTTTTTACCCCACTAGCGGCCGGTTGAGCCAAAACCGCCGCTGCCGCGCTCGGTGGGGGAAAGTGTCGTGACCTGAATGAGCTCGGCCTGGACCACGGATGCAATGACCATCTGCGCGATGCGTTCGCCGCGCCGGATCGTAAACGGCACATCGCTGTGATTGATCAGGGGCACCCCGATTTCGCCGCGGTAATCCGCATCCACCGTCCCCGGCGCGTTCAGCACGGTTACGCCGTGCTTCACGGCGAGGCCGGAGCGCGGCCGCACTTGCGCCTCGTACCCCGGCGGCAGTGCGATCGAAAGCCCGGTGGGAACCAGCGCATATTTTCCCGGCGCAAGCACAACAGGCGCGTCTTCGGGAACCGCGGCGAGCAGGTCTAGACCGGCTGCGAGCGCGCTCTGGTAGGCCGGTAAAGCCAGGCCTTGACCGTGCGGCAGTTGCCGCACTTCGATTTTAACGGCGCTGCTCATGATGGTTGGCTCACAGCTTTGGCGACATGGGCGATCAATCCGGTGGCGACCTCTTCCTTGGTCATGACTGGCCAGGAATCGATATCGATATCGTCGCCGTGTCGGGTCAGCAAATGAACGGTGTTGCGGTCGCCGCCCATCACGCCGGTCGCCGGCGAAACATCGTTGGCGACGATCCAGTCGCAGCCCTTGCGGGCGAGTTTCGCTTTGGCGTTCTCGATCAGATGTTCGGTCTCGGCGGCAAATCCGATGACAAGCGGCGGCCGTCCGTCTTTCCGGTGAGCGATCGTGGCCAGAATATCCGGATTTTCGACCAGCTGGAGCGGTGGCATGCCTGTTCCTGTCTTTTTCAATTTTTGCTCGCCTTCATGAGCGACGCGCCAGTCGGCAACGGCTGCGGCAAAGATCGCGATGTCGACGGGGAGCGCGGCTTCGACCCGTTGCAGCATGTCGCGCGCCGATTCAACCGCAATCACCCTGACGCCGGGCGGATTGTCGAGATCGACCGGGCCCGAGACCAGGGTGACATCGGCGCCGGCGGCTTGCGCGGCCGCCGCAATGGCAAAGCCTTGTTTGCCCGAGGAGCGGTTGGCGATGTAGCGCACGGGGTCGATCGGCTCATGCGTTGGTCCCGCCGTGATCAGGATGCGCTTGCCGGCCAGTGGTTTTGGCCGTGGCGGGCGCAACAGGCGCTCAGCAGCAGTGGCAATTTCCAGAGGCTCCGCCATCCGGCCGATGCCAGCCTCGCCCGCTTCGGCCATTTCGCCGGCATTGGGGCCGATCATCGAGACGCCGTCACGTTGAAGCGTTGCGACATTGCGCCTGGTCGCGGCGTTGTTCCACATCAGAGGGTTCATCGCCGGCGCGATCAGGATCGGCGCGTGCGAGGCGAGCAGGATGGCACTGGCGAGATCGTCGGCCGCGCCATGCGCCATCTTGGCCATCAGATCTGCGGTGGCCGGCGCCACCACAATCAGGTCGGCCTCGCGCGACAGGCGGATATGGCCGGCATCGAACTCGCTCTCCGGATCGAACAGATCCGTGTAGCAGCGCTCGTTCGATAGCGCGCTGGCGGCAAGTGGCGTGACAAAGTGCTGCGCGGCCCGGGTCAGGACGCAGCGAACGTGAATGCGCCGCTCCTTCAACCGCCGAATCAGGTCGAGCGCCTTATAGGCCGCAATCCCGCCGCCGATGATCAGCGTCACGCGCGCAAGGCCGGCATCTGTTCGAAGGGGCGGCAATGCGGGACTTGATCGTGAAGGGCTGTGGGCCGGTGGGATTGAAGCGGCTTGAGGCGCGCCCTCCTGCGCGGCCTCACGCAGGATAACCCGAACCTCATCCTCGACCGAGCGGCCGCTATGGGCCGCCCGCAGCCGCAGGGCATCACGGATCGCATCGTCCAGTTTTCGAATGGTCAGGCTCGCCATGGCGGGCGTTCCAGATGAGTATTGATATCAATGCTATCAATAAATTGACATCAATGCAATCACAGCTGGCGGACGGCGAATAGAATTCCGATGAAAGTGAGCGCGATGATCCAGAGCGCCAGCGTCCGCCAGCGGCTCTTCCGGCCCTCGGTGCGACCCATGGCCGCAATGGTCTCGGGGGACAGCGTCAGGCCCTCCCGCGTCATGGTCTCCAGCTGCTCGAGCACCGTTACGGCCCTGCTCGCCAGCGCGGGCAGGCTTGCGGCCACGCGACCAAGCTCGCCGGCGCCGGCCATGGCGCCCTGGATGCGACCGACCGGGCCGAGGTTGCGCTCGATCCACTCGCGGACCACGGGATCGGCGACTTTCCAGATATCGAGTTTGGGGTCGAAGCCGCGCGCGACGCCTTCCACCACCACCATGGTCTTTTGCAGCAGGATCAATTCGGGGCGGGTGCGCATGTCGAACAGGCCGGTGACCTCGAGCAGCAAGGTCAACAGCCTCGCCATCGAGATTTCTTCCGCCGTGCGATTGTGGATCGGCTCGCCGATGGCGCGGATGGCTTGCGCGAAATTGTCGACGGAATGATGCGAGGGTACGTAGCCGGCCTCGAAATGCACCTCGGCGACGCGGCGGTAGTCGCGGGTGATGAAGCCCAGCAGAATTTCCGCCAGGAAGCGCCGCTCCTTTGGCCCCAGGCGGCCCATGATGCCGAAGTCGACGGCGACAAGCCGACCTTCATTGTCGAGGAACAGATTGCCGGGGTGCATGTCGGCGTGGAAAAAGCCGTCGCGCAGCGCGTGGCGCAGAAAACTCTGGATCACCTTGCGGCCCAAGTCTGCCAAATCGACTTGCGATTGTTCGAGCCGCGCATGGTCGGAGAGCGCAATGCCGTCGATCCATTCCATGGTCAGGACGTTGTGGGCGGTGCGATCCCAGTCGACCGTGGGCACACGGAAATCGGGATCGCCGCGGGTGTTCTCCGCCATCTCCGACATTGCCGCCGCTTCGAGGCGCAGGTCCATTTCCATCGCGACCGAACGCGACATCGTGTTGATGATTTCGACCAGCCGCAGCCGCCGCGCTTCGGCCGAATAGATTTCGGCCTGATGTGCGACAAAGAAGAAATCGGCGAGGTCGCGCCGGAAGCGCGCGGCCACATCGGGCCTCAGCACCTTCACCGCCACCGCGCGGCGGACGCCATCGCGTAGAACTTCGCCGCGATGCACCTGCGCGATCGAGGCGGCGGCAACCGCCGGACCGAGGCTCGCAAACGTCTGTTTAATGGGACGTTCGAGCGAGGTCGCAATCGCGGCCTCGGCTTCGTCTTGCGGGAATGGCGGCAGACGGTCCTGCAAGCTTTCAAGGTCGCGCGCCAGCACGACACCGACCACGTCGGGCCGGGTGGCGAGAAACTGTCCAAGCTTCAGATAGGCCGGCCCGAGCCGGGTCAACGCGCGCGATAGCCGCGGGCCGGATTTTGCGCCGGGACGCTCAAGGATCCGGGCCAACCGCAACGCCAGTTGTCCCGATGGCGGCACCAGCGAGGGATCGACGGAGCCGAAGACGCCCTCACGCGCAAACACCCATGCGGCGCGGACGATCCGCGCGATATGAAACGTGGCTGAAATCACAGACGCCAGCCCGAATGCAAGGCCACGATGCCGCCTGAAAAGCTTTGCCAGTTCACGCGGGAGAAGCCGGCCTGGCCG
>CAVVZW010000053.1:0-6823 GCA_963752265.1 uncultured Alphaproteobacteria bacterium | reverse complement strand
AACCATCGCTGCCCTTCGACGAGACGCCGTTGGCGCGCACTTCGTAGCCCCAATGTTCGCCGCTGTGATATTTGCCGCGGTCAACGAGATAGCGCGCGGTCGAACCCAGCGCGTCGTCGGGTTTGCCGAACGGCGATACCCGCCCGTCAAGATCGTAGTCGATGCCGACATTGAGCCAGACCTCCGGCATCCACTGGGTGTGTCCCATCGCGCCGGCCCAGGAGCCGCGCATTTCCTCCGGCGTACTCCAGCCTCGGTCGACGATGCGAAGCGCGTTGATCAATTCGGATTCCCAGTAGGCGCGTCGTCGCGGCTCGTTCCAGGCCAGTGCGGACAAGGCGGGGAAAACCGGCCGCATATGGTTCTGCTGCACCAGCGGATCCCCATAGGCGGATTCGACGCCCCACAATGCCAGCAGCGTTCCGCGCTCGACGCCGTAGTCGTGCTCGATCCGGGCAAACAGTGTCTCGTTTTTCCGGAGCGCTTCCTTCCCGTGGATGATCCTCCAGTCCGAAACGCGGCGGTTGAGGTACTGCCAGAGTTCTTCCTTGAACTCCGGCTGGTTCCCAATTTCCCTAAAAACCGACATGTCAGGCTGGATGCGGCCCATCACGCGTGTCCAGGTCGCCTCGGAAATGCCCTTCGACAAGGCATGGGCACGAAATCGGTCGCGCCATTGATCGAAACCGGGCGGGCCGGCAGCAAAGGCTCGCAGCGGACAAGCGAGCAGGGCGCCTGTGCTCAGCCCAGCAACCAGGCCGCCGCGTATCAGCGCGCGCCGCGTGGGCCATTTCCGGGAATCAGGCTGTGCCATTCCGATAATCTAACTGTGTGGGGCCCGGTGCTGCAAAATCGCGTCAGCCGAACCCGCAAGGTGAGCCGAGCCGCTAGCCATCCTCCTGCAAATCTAGAGCAATTTTGGACAACCATCGCCGGATCGTGATTTCCGCCTTTGCGCCCAGCCCTTCGACCAGACGCCGTTCGACAGCATTGACGCGGCGGCGGGAGTTGCCGAGCAGATCGGAACCATGACGGGTCAGGGTCCATTGCAATACCCGGCCGTGCACCGGATGCGGCGTCTTTTTGATCGCGCCGTCCCGTTCCAGGTTTCCAATGATGACACCGACGGTCTGCGGCGTGAGCAACGCCACGCGGGCGACGTCGGCGCCGGAAAGGCCGGGATAGGCGCCCAGCATGGTGAGAACGGCGAATTGCGGCGGGGTGACGCCAAGATCGTCGAGGGCGCGCTCCAGCGTCAGCCGTGTTGCGGCCTGGGCCTGCCGCAGCAGATAGGCGATGTGGCCTGCCTCGCCGCGCTTGCCCGAGCCGGGCGACGGCGGTCGGACGCCGTGCAGTGCCGGAACCTGCGCGGAGGTATTTTCGCGCCGGCGGGATTTCTTAGGGCGCGATTTTTGGGCCGACGGCGGCTTTCGCCGTTTTCCAAGTTTTTTCGGCGGTCTCGATTCCCTGTGATTTGTCGGCTTGCGCATGTTATCAGTGCTCTTATAATTAATCACAACACTGATAGCACAGAAGACGGAATGGAGGAATGAGCCATGACATCAATAGCGACAAGGTTGGTTGTGCCGATGCGGCCTCATCGGCGATCGGCTTCAATTGCCGTCATCGCCGGTCTTGCCTGTGCATTGGCCGCTGCAAAGGCGCTGCCGCCGGCGATGGACGGACTTACAAGCGTTCTGGCTCCGCTCTGCATCACGAGCGCCGCCGCCGCGGGTTCGCCGCTCAACAAGGTCGAAGTGATCACCTCACATGCCTTGCCGAACGTGCCCGGCAAACGGGTGACGATCGTGCGGGTGTTCTATGGTCCCGGAGGTTTTACCCCTTCGCATCGCCATTCGGGCTCGGTGACCGCCTACGTCACCAAGGGCGAGATCCGTTCCCAGCTCGGGGGCGGTTCGGTTGAAACATTTGCCGTAGGGCAATCGTTCTTCGAGCCGCCGGGTTCGACCCATGTGGTTTCGGCCAATGCGAGCAATACTGAGCCTGCCGAATTGATCGCCGTATTCGTGGCCGACGAGGGCGCTCAGCTCACGACGCTGCTGGAATAAGATCGGCATCGGATCGGCCGTGTCGTTGCCGGGGTCTGCCATCGGGCGGGCAATGCTGCTATTATCGCTTCCAAATTATATCGGGAGGATGCCATGGACGCCGTAACGCCGACAGGTCCGCAAACCGCCGACCAACATTCCCACCTTGTTCGCCCAGAGAAAATGGAATGGCAGAAAACGCGCTTTCCGGGCTGCGAGGCCAAAACGTTGTTGTTCGACCGCGCGACAGGCCTGATGACGGCCTTGATGCGGTTCGCGCCGGGTGCGGTGTTGCCGGACCACGAGCATGTCCACATCGAACAGACGTATGTCCTTGAGGGCAGCCTGGTTGACAAGGAAGGCCCGGCGAAGGGTATCGAAGCGAAGGCCGGCGAATTCGTTTGGCGCGAGCAAGGCAGCCGCCACGTGGCATGGTGTCCGGAAGGCGGGTTGATGCTCGCGATCTTTCAGGTACCCAACAAGTTCTTTGAGGCGGACGGCCGTGTTGTCGACGCGGCCGGACAGGATTGGGACGAGGCTTGGGGACATACCGGCAAAGGCCTCGCTCAAACCGGAGACGTGAGCGGCTAGTTTTCGCTGCCTTCTTCAGGTTCCCGTCGGCTCATGTCCTCAGGCAATGCACGCGCCAGGTTAGCGGCCGGCCCGCTGTGCGGGCCGACTTCGCGTCCATGTCCGCCGATCAGCCGCTCATAGGCGGAGACCAGCGTGACATAGGGATTGACCCACAGCCATCCGTCGCGCGTGAACACCTGGATGTCGAAATGAAGGTGACGGGTGGTGCCGTTGGGACGATCGAGATAGTTGGAAACCACCCCGATCTTCTCGCCCTCCTCGACATGACGGCCATTGAGGACACCGTCGGCATCCATGGCTGAAGGGTCCATGTGCATATAGCGGAAGCGAATATGTTCGTTGCGGCTGTTGACCTGAAGGGTCGCCGCCTGCTGCTGCGGCTCGCGGATCAGGACGGCATCTCGGGCCGCGACGACGGCGCGTTGCTTTGGGTCGCAATGCTCCGGCCCCTCGTCGTGGGCGGGGCATGGCGCAGGCCGCATGTCCTGGCCTTGATGGCCGAAGCCGCTTGGACATTGGCCAACGCCAAAGCTGCGGGCTTCGCAGAAATTATCGTGCCAGGGATAGCTGGTCGGCCCGAATTCATCGACCTTGTCGCTTCTGCGTGCGCCAAGCGATTGGGAGTGGGCAAAGGCCGGCGCCTTCTCCAGCGGAAAACGTATTTGCGAATAGGCGGTGTAGTCGACCCGGCCCATCGGCTTGCGTGATCCGCTTCTGGCGATGAGATCGCCAGGCGGTCGATAAATAAAATCTGACGACGCAACGGAAGGTCGCTCAAGCACCTCCGCCGCGATATCCATGCGCGGACGCGACGGCAGGCCGCCCGCAATACGCAGCGCTTTCAAGAACCGTTCGGCAACCGGATAGGCCTCGCGACAAGCCAGACGCTTCGGCTTTGCGACGCTGTCGAGGCACTGGATCGAAACAACATAGGGGATGCCGAAGCGCGTGAAGGCATAGCGCACGTAACCTTCCCGGATGAAACGGCGCAGGTCAGGATATTGCGCGGCCAGTGACTTGACCGGATCGCCCTTGCCGCCAATGGGATCGTTGAGATCGTAGGTCAGGATGGAGCCTGTGATCTGAACCTGCACCGGTTTCGCGAAAATCCGCTGCGGCAGGTCATCGCCGGCGCCGGGTCCAAGCGAAAATGCCGCGTCGTAGCCAGCCGGACCGGCATCGAACAGGTCGACGGGGCGAAAATCAGCCTGGAAGCGCGCCAGCAAGAAACCTTCAGGCGCGTCTCGCCATCGCGCTTCGAGATAGGCCGCTGTGTCGAAGGGCAACAAGACCGGCACCGGGCTGCGGCTGATGCCGGTGAAGATCTGGGATGTCGTGGCGTTAAGCTGCACGAGCGCCGGCGTCGAGCGCGGGTCGGAGGCGGGCAATCGGTATCGGCTAACGAACGTAAACGCGGGAACGACCGACGGCTGGGTGCCGATTTCGGTCCGGAGTTCATCGAGCGCGGCGCGCCAGTCCACGCGCGCAACCGACAGGGCCGGGCTTCTGAATTCGTCGGCGGCAAGCGGGGTTGCGCCGACACCGAGCAAACAGAAGGCAAGCTGTAGACGCGCTAAGAAACTGCTGGCCCCCGATCTCACCTTAACGCCCCCCGGCGTTGCTCCATACCCTGGATATTAATCCTTTGCGCGTTCGACGTAAGACCCATCTTCGGTCATCACCACAATGCGTGTGCCGGCGGCGACGTGCGGCGGCACGGCGGTGCGCACACCATTGGACAGCACGGCGGGCTTATAGGAGGAGGACGCCGTTTGTCCTTTGGTGACCGGCTCAGTTTCCACAACTTCCAGCGTCGCGCGCTGCGGCAACTGGATCGACACCGGATTGCCGTCGTGAAGCGATAGCTTCACAGTCATGTTCTCCTGCAAATAAGGTGCCGAAGAACCGACGATTTCCTTGGAGACCTGGACCTGGTCGTAATTTTCGGTGTTCATGAAGTGGAAGCCGTCGGCATCCTCATAGAGGTAATTGAAATTGGTATCCTCGACCGTCGCTTTTTCCACCTGATCGGTGGTCTTGTAACGCTCGGAAATCTTCACCCCGTCGCCGATACGACGCATTTCGATCTGGCTGACCGGAGTTCCCTTGCCGGGGTGGATGTTTTCGGCGGTGAGAACCACGTAAAGCTTGCCATCTTGCTCGATGATGTTGCCTTTGCGGATGGAACTGGCGATGACTTTCAAGGCTGTTTTCCTGATAATCTGGCCCGGGACCTTTCCGGATACGGGCGTTCCGGGGCCGATGAGGCGGTTTCGGGCTGCAACATACTGATTTTGTGCTTGGAAGCTAGCGTTTTGGGGCGGTTGCTTGATGGTTGCGGACAATAATGCTTCGCCATGGTGGTCCGCCGGCCGCTACAAAGATATCAGGCCGTTTTTGGTCGCCAGGAATGCCATCACACGGGCGATCCGGGCCTGGTTCGACGAACAAGGCTTTATCGAGGTGGAAACGGCGATCCTGCAGATATCGCCGGGTAATGAGACCCATTTGCACGCGCCACGCACGGAACTGACCGCCACCAACGGCGATCGTATGGCGCGGTACCTGCGAACCTCACCGGAATTTGCCTGCAAGAAGCTGCTCGCCGCCGGGGAGACCCGGGTATTTGAATTTGCACGGGTGTTTCGTGACCGGGAGCGCGGCCGGCTGCATTTGCCCGAATTCACCATGCTCGAATGGTACCGGGCGAACGAGGCCTACGAGTTTGTTATGGCCGACGGTGTTGTCCTGATCGCGCATGCCGCGCAGGCAACCGGGATCGGGCAGTTTTCATTTCGAGGGAAGATCGCCGATCCCTTTGCCGAACCCGAGATGTTGACGGTGGCTGCCGCATTCGAACGTTTCGCCGGTATTGACCTGCTCGCGACTATCGACGACGGCGAAGGCGACCGGGCCAAGCTCGCAGCGGCAGCTGATACAAAGATTCGTGTTGCAGCCGACGACAGCTGGTCCGACATCTTCAGCAAGATATTGGTGGAATATATCGAACCCAATCTGGGGGAGGGATGCTTGACTGTCCTCTACGAATATCCGCTGCCGGAGGCGGCTCTAGCGCGCGCCGCTTCATCCGACGCCCGCGTCGCCGAGCGCTTTGAGATTTATGCCTGCGGTGTTGAACTGGCGAATGGATTTGGTGAATTGACCGATGCAGCCGAGCAACGCCGTCGCTTTACGCAGGCCATGGATGAAAAGCAGCGCCGTTATGACGAGCGCTATCCGCTGGATGAAGATTTCCTCGCCGCGGTGGCCTGTATGCCGGAAGCAAGCGGCGTGGCGCTTGGTTTTGACAGGCTGGTGATGCTCGCAAGCGGTGCGGCGTCGGTCGATCAGGTGGTGTGGACGCCTCCTACTGGAGCGACATGAGCAGTATCATTTTTAAACCCGTCAGCACCCTGCGTGAGCCTTCGGAACTGGCTGCGCGCGGTCTTGTCCCGATTGCGGATATTCCGACGCTCGAAAAAGTCGCGGCGCGGTACGCGGTCGCGGTGACGCCCGAGGTGGCGGCGTTGATCGATCCCGACGACCCGTTGGATCCGATCGCGCGGCAATATATCCCGAGCGCAGAGGAACTGGTGGCTCAACCCAACGAGAAGCCAGATCCGATCGGCGACGAGGCGCGTTCGCCGGTATCCGGTATCGTGCATCGCTATCCCGACCGGGTCCTGTTCAAACTGGTGCATGTCTGCGCGGTCTATTGCCGGTTCTGCTTTCGCCGCGAGATGGTCGGACCGGGCAAGGCGACCACCCTTTCGGAAGGCGCCTATCAAAATGCGTTGGCCTATATCCGGGCGCATTCGGAAGTTTGGGAAGTCATCCTGACCGGCGGCGACCCGCTGATGTTGTCGCCACGGCGGCTTTCCGAGGTGATGGCGGACCTCGCGCGGATTGATCATGTCAAGATCATCCGCATTCATACCCGCGTGCCGGTCGCCGAGCCGCAGCGCATCAACGACAAGATGGTTGCCGCCCTGAAGGTCAAGGGCGCCGCGACATGGGTGGCGCTCCATGCCAATCATGTTCGGGAGCTGACGCCGAATGCGCGCGCCGCCTGCGCCGCCATGATCGATGCGGGCATCCCGATGGTTAGCCAGTCGGTGCTGCTGCGGGGGGTCAATGATGACCCTCTGACGCTGGAGGCGCTGATGCGCGGCTTCGTCGAG
>CAVVZW010000052.1:0-29307 GCA_963752265.1 uncultured Alphaproteobacteria bacterium | reverse complement strand
TGCCGATTGGTTGTTGTGCAGGCGCCGCTGTACTTTGCGATCACGCTGACGTGTCCAGTGGTCAACTACGAGGAGGAAGAGAGTCACAACTGGTGTCGTTACCTGCAGATCCTACAGCTCGTCACCGCGCCAGTCTCTGCCGTCTTCCTTGTCAGATGTCAGCCTTCTATACTCCACTGCACGGCAGATATAGTAGTCTAGATGGGCATCCGGTTGTATTGTATTGTATTTGAATTTTATTCAGGCAAAAAACAGCATATATATCACAATCAACTGACATCAACCAACACGCTATGCCCGAAAAGGATACCAAAGGTTAACAATTATTAACACTGAAATGGCACCAGACATTGCAACAAAGCATAATTACTGTCATCACAAGCCGGGCGAGGCCGGGCGCGGGCCGCTGACGTTCTGGCAGGGCGCGATGTTTCAATGGGTCAACGTCAAGGGCTGGGTCGCCGTCATCGGCACGATCACGGCCTATGCCGAAATCGCGCGCTTCCCGCTCAACATCGTGCTCCAGGTCCTGATCTTCCTGGTGATGGGTACGGCTTCGATCACGACCTGGACGCTGTTCGGCAGCGCGCTGCGGCCGTGGCTCACCTCGGAGCGATCGGTGCGGGTCTTCAATATCGCCATGGCCGTCCTGCTATTGGCCTCGCTCTATCCGGTCTTCATGGACCTCTAAAGGGAGCCAAATCAGCGATAAGAGGGTTTACGCCCCTTCGGAAAATGTTCTAGACCACGCGGGAAATTCTCTGGAAATTCCTGGGCGCCCGGTGGTCCATCCACCTGAATGCCTGACCCATCAAGCCTGATCCATTAAGCCTGATCTTTGGGCCGGTTTCGGCCCCTTACTCGAGGAAACCAACATGCGTGTTTATTACGATCGCGACGCCGACCTGAACCTGATCAAGGGCAAGAAGGTCGTCATCGTCGGCTATGGCAGCCAGGGCCACGCCCATGCGCTGAACCTGAAGGATTCCGGCGTCAAGGACGTGGCGATCGCGCTGCGCAAGGGCTCGGCCTCGGCCAAGAAGGCGGAAGCCGCCGGCTTCAAGGTGATGGAAGTTGCGGAAGCCGCCAAGTGGGCCGATCTCGTGATGATGCTCACGCCCGACGAGTTGCAGGGCGATATCTATCGCGAGCATCTTGCCGACAACATGAAGAAGGGCGCCGCGCTCGTATTCGCCCACGGCCTCAACGTGCATTTCAACCTGCTCGACCCGCGTCCTGATTTGGACGTGCTGATGATCGCGCCGAAAGGCCCCGGCCATACCGTGCGCTCGGAGTACCAACGCGGCGGCGGCGTGCCGTGTCTGATCGCGATCGCCAAGGATGTTTCGGGCAACGCCCATGATCTCGGCTTGAGCTATGCGTCCGCCATTGGCGGCGGCCGCGCCGGCATCATCGAGACCACGTTCAAGGAAGAATGCGAGACCGACCTGTTCGGCGAACAGGTCGTGCTCTGCGGCGGTCTGGTCGAACTGATCAAGGGCGGCTACGAGACCCTGGTCGAAGCCGGCTACGCGCCGGAGATGGCGTACTTTGAGTGTCTGCACGAAGTGAAGCTGATCGTCGACCTGATCTATGAAGGCGGCATCGCCAACATGAACTACTCGATCTCCAACACCGCCGAATACGGCGAATACGTCACGGGCCCGCGCATCATCACCGACGAGACCAAGAAGGAAATGCGGAAAGTTCTCGCCGACATCCAGGGCGGCAAGTTCGCCCGCGACTGGATGCTGGAGAACAAGGTCAACCAGACCTCGTTCAAGGCAACGCGCGCCAAGCTCGCTACCCACCCGATCGAGGAAGTCGGCGCCAAGCTCCGCGACATGATGCCGTGGATCAAGAAGGGCGCGCTGGTGGATAAAACCAAAAACTAGGGCTTGATCCACGTTCTTGTTTGCGAGATCGCGCAGGCGCGATCTCGATGATCAAGAAGGGCGCGCTGGTGGACAAGACGAAGAACTGACGGCTCCGCCGTCATTCCGGGGCGCGCGAAGCGCGAACCCGGAATCTCGCGCAACAATCTCTAAATTCCGGGTCTGCGCCTCGCGGCGCATCCCGGAATGAAAGGCGTAACGCGCCTCCTTTGCCCTACACCGCCGCGATGCAGTCGATCTCGATATCGAACGGTCCGAACCATTGCGGCACGCAGACAAAGATGCGGGCCGGTGGGAGCTGCGGAAAATACCGCGCATAGATCGCGTTGACGGCCGCGAATTTGTCGGCCGCTGTGCAATAGACATTACACTTCAGAACTTTTTCCAGCGAGGAGCCGGCGGTCTCGACGCAGAGCTTGAGTTGCTCCAGCACGAGTTCGGTCTGGCGTTCGATCGAGACCTTCGCGACTTCACCGCTCTCGGGATCGAACGGCGGAAGCCCCGAGACATAGATCGTATCATTGTGTCGCGTGACGACGGAGGTGGGAGCCTTCACCCGTTCCAGATAGGTCGACAAGGGTTCGACGCGGATCACTTCTTTCGCCATCTGGTGCCCGCTTTCTGAAGTTCGTGTTCTATCGGATAGCGGTGTCATGCCACAGAGATCATACATAATGCTTCGATATCAATCGAAGCATTGATGATAAAAGGCTGGCAGCGGTGCGCTTGTCGCCGCGACGCCTGCCTTTAAGCCCGCCGCGCCGCCTTCGCCAGCGTCTCCGATGGGCGCTCGCCGAAGGCTTGCCGATAGTCCCTTGCGAAGTGCCCGAGATTGCCGAAGCCGCAGGCAAAGGCGACCAGCGTCACCGTGGTTTCCGCATCCGGCTCGGCCAGCTTCATGCGGGCGTGTTTCAGCCGGACCATCTTGGCAAAAGCCATCGGCGAATAGCCGCGGGTTTGCTGAAATGCCCGGAAGATCGCGCGGGCGCCGATGCCGGTGGCTTCCACCAGGCCTTCGATCGTAATGGCCTGGTCCCAATGGGCTTCGATGTATTCTTCCGCCCGGCGCACATGAAACGGCAGGGTGTCGGTGGGATCGCGCTCCAGCAGATGGCTGAAGCTGTGCTGATTGGCGGTCAGGAAGGCCACCAGAATGGTCTGTTCAAGTTCACGCAGCACCAGCGGTGATAGCGGCTCGGAGGTTGCGTCGAGCTGTTCGGCAAAAAAGTGGATCAGCCGCCAGAGCTGCTGAAACCGCGGGGTGTTCATGTTGGCGGCGTGTTTGAACTCCAGCTTGCCGTTTGGCCGGGCGCCGAGCAGATAGGACAGCTTGCTTTCGAAGGCGGCGCCTTCGATCCGCAAATTGAACCATTCGTGGCCGAAATCGCTGGCCAGAGTGACTTTCTGGCCGGGCGAAATGATGCAGCATTGATTGGCATCCAGCGCAACGGCGTCTTTTCCAATCGTCGTATGGCCCTTGCCAGTCAGGGCGCTGAACAGGCGAAACCTGTCGGCTTCCGGAAAATCGCAGGTCGCAGCCGCGCTGCCGTAACCATAGATGAGGCCGATGCTTTGAAGTTGGACGAGACTGCCTCTCGCCGCCATCCCTTCGCACGATTTGATTTCGGCATTGGTCGCGCCGAAGCGTGTCAGCAAAGCATGCTTGAATTCTTCCGGATCGGAAGTGCGAAAGACCGGAAATCGCTGCAGCGGATGGGCCGAATGCTCGGAAGGCATGGTTCAGGTCTGCTCGCGTTACCTACTCACAAACGTTCGGCCGTGGCTCCGCAAAACGCTACGAACTTCGGGATCGAGAGAGTATCTTCTACAACTGAGTTTACAAGGGTTTCCCGTCAAACGGAAATAAGGAGCTGTCATGCGATCTGTTGTCGTCACCGGGGCATCGACCGGCATCGGCTGGGCCACCGCCAAAGTGTTACTGGCGCGCGGTTTCCGTGTGTTCGGCAGTGTTCGTAAAGAGCAGGACGCGCAACGCTTGAGCAGGGAACTCGGCGCGAATTTCACCCCGCTGTTGTTCGACGTCACCGACGAGGCCAAGGTCAAGGCGGCTGCAAGCGAGGTTCGCGCCGCGCTCAATGGGGAAACATTGGCCGGACTTGTGAACAACGCCGGCATCGCGGTGGCCGGCCCGCTGCTCGAACTCACGACCGATGAATTCCGCCGCCAGATCGACGTCAACGTGATCGGGCCGGTCATCGTGACCCAGGCATTTGGTCCGCTGCTCGGGGCGGACACCTCGCTGCGGGGCCCGAAGGGCCGGATCGCGATGGTGAGTTCGGTCGCAGGTAAGAACGGCAATCCGCTGCTGTCGCCTTATTCGACCTCCAAGCACGCGATCGAGGGGCTGTCGGAAAGCCTGCGCCGCGAGTTCATGCTGTTCGGGATCGACGTCATCATTATCGCACCGGGCGCGGTGAAGACGCCGATCTGGGGCAAGGCCGATGAGATCGACATCTCGACCTACAAGAATTCGCCATTCTTTGCGGCGCTGCAAGGTGTCCGCAAATTCATGGCGCAACTCGGCGAGACCGGCCTGCCGGCGGAACGGATCGGGGAGGTGATCGCCGACGCGTTGACCGTCGCGAGCCCCAAAGTGCGCTACCAGATCACGCCTGACCCGATCCGGCATCTGATCGTATCGATTTTGCCGAAGCGCACGGTCGACAGGATCATCGCCAAGCGTCTGGGTTTGCTGCCGAAGGGCTGATCGTCGCCTGATGTGGCGGGGCAATAGGGGGTCGCAGGGCAACCTGCGGTAGCCCCTTGTTGCCTAAACATGACAATTACATTACGTTTTTATGACGCGGTCCGGGGGCCCGGGGCTGTGTGTCTTGCGTCCGCTGGCAGTCGCCAGCCAAGGCTTGAGTTCCTGCCGGGTGTCGAACCACCGAACCCATGGCGATCCCGTCCAATTCCCCAGCCAACGCGACCGCAGTCCCCGCGGGCGTCGCTGCCATCGGCATCTGGCGGTGGCTGGCGGTCGCCGCCCCCCATCTGGCGGCGTTCGGCCTGATGTTTGCGACCGAAGTCGATTTAGCCGCACGCTTTTGCTTTGTTCTGTCGTGGGGAATTCTGAATTTCTTCTGGATCACGCTGTTGCGGCGGCCGGCGTTATCGGGCGCCTTGTCGCTGACGCTGGTCGTGGTGCTTGTCCTGCTTTCGCGCCTCAAGCACGACATCGTGCAGATGACCGCGAATTTCGTCGACCTGATGGTGATCGACCGTGACACCGCCGCCTTCCTGTTCGCGATCTTTCCAAACCTGCGCTGGTCGGTGATCTCGGCGGCGCTGGTCACGCTGCCTCTGATGTATGCGCTGTGGTGGCTCGATCCTTTTCGCATTCGCCGGTTGCCCTCGGCGGCACTCGGGCTCACCTGTCTCGCCGCGCTCGCCGGATTTTCCCTCAGCTTTCCGGAGGAAGCCTGGCGCGGTTATTTCGACGACGGCTATCTGTCGAAATTTTCCCGCTCCGGCGTCATCGCGGTATCGGACTTTCTGCAACACGGCTTCATGGAATCCGACGCGGTCACCGCCGACCACCTGAATGTGCCGCTGATCGATGCCTGTCATCCGGCCGGCCAGCGGCCGAACATCATCCTTGTTCACGACGAGTCCAGTTTCGATATCCGGCAGGCCAATGGCGTCAAAGTGCCCCCTCGCTATGGCGGTCATTTCAAGTCCTATGACGGGAGAGAGCGCAAGTTCCTCGCCGAGAGCAACGGCGGTCCGAGCTGGTTCACCGAATACAACGTGCTGGCCGGGCTCTCCTCGCGCTCATTCGGCCGCTTCGCCTACTTCGTGACCCGCATCGCATCCAGCCGGGTCGCGCGCGGATTGCCGCTCTCCTTGCGGCGCTGCGGTTATGACGCGGTCTCACTCTATCCGGCATTCGGCGCCTTCATGGGCGCGCGCAGCTTTCAACTCACCACCGGCGTCCAGCAGTTTTATGACGCGCATGATCTTGGCGCCGAAGACGTCGAGCCCGACAGCTTCTTTTACGACAAGGCGCTCGGTCTGATGTCGCAGCGTTCGCCAGCCTCGCCGTTCTTCATGTTCGTCTATCTCGCTGCCAATCACTTCCCGTGGGAAACACGATTCCGGCCCGAGCTGACGCCTGCCTGGCGCGACCCCGGCAATACGCCACTGGTCGATGAATATCTGCGGCGGCAGGCGATGAGCGCGCAGGACTATGCTTCCTTTGTCGCCTCGCTGGCGAAGCGATTTCCGGGCAAGCCGTTCTTGATCGTGCGCTATGGCGATCACCAGCCGGAATTCTCCCCGCATCTGATCGATCCGGATCTGGACGAGGCCGGCATTGGCAAGAAACTGGAGAGCTACGACCCGCGTTATTACGCGACCTATTACGCTATCGACGCCATCAATTTCGAGCCGGTCAAAAGTCCTGTCGTCATGGATACGATCGACGGCGCCTATCTGCCGCTGGTGATCCAGGAGGCGGCGGGCATCCCGCTCGATCCGTCCTTTGCCGAGCAGAAAGAGATCATGCTGCGATGTCAGGGCTTGTTCTACGCCTGCAAGGATGGCGCGGAGGCGCGCCGCTTTAACCGGATGCTGATTGATGCCGGTCTGATCCAGGGTCTCTGACGTTCGATATCCCGCAGCGCGGGATAAGCTTATTTCCGGTAGCGGAATAAGGCCGGTTGTATTCCCCTACCTCTTTCTCGCCCCGGTAGGCCCAATCCCGTAAAACTACCATCATGACGCGAGCAGCCGCCACCGCTGCGACCGCAAGCTGAAATCCGCAGCGATTTGATAGGGATACGCCCCGAAAGGTATTCGGCTCATCGGCTTTGTTAATTTGCATGGCTTATGAAATCGATTGTTAACGACCTCACGGGGGACTTGTCGTGTCGACCGAAAGATTTCTCAAGCAGCGCGGCGTCGACGTCGTTCTCGATGGGCACTACACGCTGCCCAACTGGTACGATCCGGAGGGAAAGCTTCGAACCTTCGCCTGTCGCACCAATCGCGTGTCGCCATACCGGATGATTGTTGATGTGCCCGTGGTGGGCAAGGTCGGCGACTACCTCACCTCGTACTTCCGCGATTTCGGCAAGCTGGATGGCCGTATCAGCGACACCAAGCCCGGCTGCTTTCTGTTCGAACTCGACGTGACCTACGCCACGCGCCAGAGGATTGCCAACAAACTGGTCTGGCTCGAACAGAAGCAGAAGGATCCTGAAGTCATCGAGCTGCGGAGGAGCGCACGCATCATTCCGGCCAAGTCGCACACCACGTTGACGCTGTCCGATGGCGCGGTCCACGAGTGCTTCGTCATCGACATGTCGATCGAGGGCGTTGCGGTCTCCTCCGAATTGCAGCTTGAAACGGGAATGCCACTCGCTGTCGGAGCCTGTGTCGGTCGCGTCGTCAGGACTTTCGGTTCCGGCTTTGCGGTCAAGTTCATCGAGAAGCAGAACCAGTACGACCTGGAGCGGCTCGTCATCCGGCCGCTGCGCTCACTCAATCGCGGGGTGAAGGTATCCGACTGGGATGAAGACGCCGAGCCTGAGCCGTCGGCTGCCTCGCTCTAGTCATCAGCGGGTTGAACTAAAGGTACGGCAAACACATCCCTCGAGACGGCGCGTGCGCGCCTCCTCGGGATGAGGCCGTCACGTTTGGCTGAGGACCCTCATGGTGAGGAGCCGCGCTCTTTTTTGGGCGGCGTCTCGAACCATGAGGCCACGAAGCTCACGCCGCTTTCATTTTCTCACATCATGCTCTAAGAGCGGCCCGAAACTCTTCTCCGGGCACACCTGACGCATGATCCGCCTCGACAACATCAGCAAGCAAATCGGCCATCAGATCCTGTTCATCGAGGCCTCCGCCGCCCTTCAGAAGGGCGAAAAGACCGGCCTGGTCGGCCCCAATGGCTCCGGCAAGACCACACTGTTTCGGATGATCACCGGCCAGGAGCTGCCGGACGAGGGCCAGGTCTCGACCGATCGCGGCATCACCATCGGCTATTTCAGCCAGGACGTCGGCGAGATGAGTGGCCGCAGCGCGGTCTCCGAGGTGATGGATGGGGCAGGGCCTGTCGCCGCGGTCGCCAGTGAATTGAAGGCGCTGGAGGCCGCGATGGCCGATCCGGATCGTATGGACGAGATGGAAGAGATCATCGCCCAATATGGCGAGGTGCAGCACCGCTTCGAGGAACTCGACGGTTACGCGCTGGAGGGGCGCGCGAGAGAAGTGCTCGCAGGTCTTAGCTTCAGCCAGGAGATGATGGATGGCGACGTCGGCGCGCTCTCGGGCGGCTGGAAGATGCGCGTGGCGCTCGCGCGCATTCTCTTGATGCGGCCGGACGTCATGCTGCTCGACGAGCCGAGCAACCATCTCGATCTCGAGAGCCTGATCTGGCTCGAGCAATTCCTCAGGGGTTACGAAGGCGCGCTGCTGATGACCTCGCACGACCGCGAGTTCATGAACCGCATCATCAACAAGGTGGTCGAGATCGACGGCGGCTCGTTGACCACTTATTCCGGCAATTACGAATTCTACGAAAGCCAGCGCGCGCTTTCCGAAAAGCAGCAGCAGGCGCAGTTCGAACGCCAGCAGGCGATGCTGGCGAAAGAGATCAAGTTCATCGAACGCTTCAAGGCGCGCGCCTCGCATGCAGCCCAGGTGCAGAGCCGCGTGAAGAAGCTGGAAAAAATCGAGCGGGTCGAGCCGCCGCGCCGCCGCCAGACGGTCGCGTTCGATTTTCCGCCCGCACCCCGTTCGGGCGAGGACGTCGTGAGCCTCAAGAGCGTGCAAAAAGCCTATGGCAGCCGTGTGATCTACGATGGGCTGGATTTCATGATCCGCCGCAGGGAGCGCTGGTGCGTGATGGGCGTGAACGGCGCGGGCAAGTCCACGCTGTTAAAGCTGGTGACGGGCTCGACCGAACCCGACGATGGCCAGGTGGCTTTGGGCGGCAGCGTGAAGATGGGTTATTTCGCCCAGCACGCCATGGACCTGCTCGACGGCGAGCGCACGGTGTTTCAGTCGCTGGAGGATGCATTTCCACAGGCCGGCCAGGGTTCGCTTCGTGCGTTGGCCGGCTGCTTCGGCTTTTCCGGCGACGACATCGAGAAGCGATGCCGGGTGCTGTCGGGCGGCGAGAAGGCTCGGCTCGTGATGGCGATCATGCTGTTCGATCCGCCGAACTTCCTGGTGCTGGACGAGCCCACCAACCATCTGGATATGGCGACCAAGGAAATGCTGATCACGGCGCTGGCGCAATATGAGGGCACGATGCTGTTCGTGTCGCACGACCGGCATTTCCTCGCCGCGCTGTCGAACCGGGTGCTGGAGCTGACGCCCGAGGGCATCCATCAATATGGCGGCGGCTACACCGAATATGTCGCCCGCTCCGGCCACGAAGCGCCAGGGCTGCATGTCTAAGGCTGGGCGCGACGTAGACGGTTTTTGCTCATTCGATGGCGCATGATCTGGGCTGAAAAGCTCGAACCCGTTGTCGAAGTTGCAGACCTTGTGGGGCTTGCGTTACCAGCAGCGCTCGACGCCGCCTCTGCCGAAAAACACGATATGCCCGCCGCAGCGCATTTCGGCTCCCGAAATGCTTTCAACGATGACGACTTGATCGATGACGCATTGCTTCACAAAGCCGCTTTTGTAAGCGAAGACCCCCGACCCCTCCCTGCACTCAACTGTGACTGGCTCGTTGCCCTTCTTCACCGGGGCCATCAGAATCTTGAAAGACTGCGCGATACGTTCGCAATTCATGGTCGTGTCGTCTCTGACAATGGGTTCTTTGCAGGTTATCGTCTGCTTGGTGCCCTTCATCTGATCGACGTAAACTTCCATCGTGGTGTCTTCGGCGAGTGCCGCGGTTGAGAAATTCACCAGTGCAGCGGTGAGAGAAACGCATGCAATCAAAAACGCTCTCGAATTCTTTTTCATTGGCAACCCTTTGTAAAATCCGAACACGGCCTGATCCATTTCATCGGTAGATTGTAACCGGCATTCTCGGCAGACGGCACGAGGCGGATCCATTCGTCCGCTTCATGGCCGCTCGTCACGAGTTTCCCGCTAAATCTGCCCCAGATATTATGCGCATCGTCGGGCGCAGAGCCGTCCCAAATGCCGTCGAACTGCTTGTTGGCATTCAGAAGCTCAAAATATCCCTTGATCCTTCGAAGTTCTGCAAGTCCCGTCGAAGAGCAATTGATCGGATTATCCTTGCACCGATCATCATAGTAGGCCTCAAGGGCTTCAAACATCATCAGAGGCGGCGCAGAGGTGATCTTGCGGCCATTCAGGCCCTGTGTTGAAGAACTTGTAAGGTCTGGTGGAAGAACGATCGGCGCGCGTAACGGAATTTCCATTCTCGACCACGAGTAGGCCTCCCACTTGTGAAGAATGTAAGTCTGGTAGCCGGTGCAGTCGCTGCAATTGTCCGCCAGCACATGGGTAACGAGTGCGCCCATGGTGTAGGCGCTCTCACTATTCACCCGGCTATCGCAGGCATAAGCCGCTGTTGCGGGCATCAGCCAGGTGGTTTTCGGATCGATGCTCAGCGTTATCGCTGGTTCCGCGTCCCAGCCGGAGCAAATCTTGTGTGGAGCGTTAAGCTCGACGTGAATGGCTTCGTGAAACAAGATCTCAAGCCGTTGAGCACGATCCAGAAAACGCGAGGAGTCGGTTACCAGAGCCAGCGACAGTCCCGTGATGGGTTCGATGCCGCCCGTAAACATCATGATCTTGTCGTCGAGCCTTACCCCGTAGAGCTCCTTGGCCGCAGTATCGGCGGGTATGACCCTGTCATAGCTGACGGCAGAAGCTCCCGCTCTGTGATAGGTGACGCCGGAAGCCGTCTGTTCGTCTTGCACCAAACATTCACCCCTCCTCTCTCCGGGAAAGACGGTTGGCGGACGACCCGGCCGGCTGCCATTGACGATGACACCATGCTCGTAGATGCAGAATTTCCCGTTCGTCAAAACAACTTTGGTGCGAGCAAGCAGCCAGGAAACCAGTTCGGCTCCCGTGATCAAACCTGTTGGGCTGATTTTTTGGAATTGATTGAGCCGGCCGGATGACTTCAACGGACCCAGCGCGTAAAGCCAGACAAGATCGTCGACGATGGCTTTGCGCATTTTAACGGGGACGTCGTCAGCAAAATATAATCCGTAGGTCAGAGCTTTTGGATCGGGATTGCCGTTGCCGAGCCAGGGGTCATAAGGGTCGTCGGCGTGAGCGCGCGAAGAAAGCTGGCATCCGAAAAACAACAGCAACAGCACGAGGCCGATTGTTCTGGTCACCCTCAAGCCCGCGCCTCCCTGGTATTCTTGCGTCTAGCTCATTGTCGTCTTCGCAACCGTAGACTGCCCGCTGTTTACGGTCCAGCCTGCGGCCGCGATGAACACTCCTGTCGCTACGCGGCGCGCTTCGGAAGATGATGATGTTCACGAGAGGCGTGGCGGCCTGTGGGCGGGCGTCCCGCCACAATCACGGTGCCGAATACCAGATCCCAAACGCCGGTCGTGACGCCAAAGTTGCCCGGCGTGGGGTGGCGATGGTGACGAAGATGGCGCAGGCGATGGTTGCGCAGCCACGGTCTCTCGCCCAGCTGCCAACGGTGCACCGCATCGTGCACCATGAGATACGAAATATATCCAGCGATCAGGCCGCCTGTCGCTCCGCCGGCAATCTCGGCATCCCAAAGGCACGCGACAACGAAAAAGAAAAAAGAAAAGCAGACGACGCTCACCCAGATCGGCGCCCCAATGAGGTCGCCGGGATGGGTGTGGTGCATCCCGTGCAGTTCCCGGAGCACAGGCACCTTATGGTAGACGAAACGATGCACCAGATATTCGGTGAGCGTCCAAAGTATCGCGCCACACACCGCCGCGATCCACCAGCGCGGGTGCGAGACAACGCCGCTGCGGTCGACTTCGTAAAGGAACAAGCCGCCCACGACGACCGGATAGATAAACAGCTCGGCGTAGTAACCGATCTTGCTATGGTTCAGGTTTCCCACAAAACGCATGTTTGCAGACGATGCTTGTAGCGCTCCCGAGAAGATCGGGAGAGCAGTGGAGAGGTGGGGCTCTCACGCTCACAGCGATCGAGTGATGCAAACCTACAACAGAAGTGTGACGCTCCGAATGGCGCGTGAGATGCGTTAGGTATGATCACGCTCGCCTCATTTACTTGCATCTATCATATGGAAGTATGGAACAGGGTACGGAGTGTCGGAAGCAGCGCATGACTGAAGATCGGCCTTTGGCTGCACAAAAAATTATCGGCCGCGTTTTCCACCGTTTTTTGCAGCACTGCGCCGTTGAAATCGCACGCGCAAAAGCCACCTGCGAAAATCAAGCAACAAGTGTTGCCCAACTTTCCTAGACGGCCATTCCCGCTTGATCTTTAAATGTTGATGCGACGGAGCGATCGCGCAACGTCGTCGTGCCCAACCATCAACCGATAGGAGCGGTTCCAATGGCGGAAGACACTGCTGCATCGGTCATTTCATTCTATCAAGTGCCTGATGCGAAGGCCGGGAAGAGCAAGTCGGGTGCAGCGCGCGCCAGAAGCAGCGCCGCGCCGAAACGCAGGCGAAGGAAAGCCGTCACGCGAGAGGAGGCCGTTACGCGAGAGGAGGCGGAACCGCCTGAGTTTGAATTGTTCATTCCGCCGGAGTACATGTCGGCGGATTGGGCCGTTACCGAACCGCCGGTCGCACAAGCCCCGGCTGAGACGGAGCAGGTGAGCGAGCCTGTCACGCCGCGCCGGCGCCAGGTGGTGCCCGTCCTGTTATTGGTCGCGGCTCTCGCCTTGGGCGGCGCCGGCATCACGATGAACGGCTGGTTTGCCCGCTCGCTCGGATCCAGCGATGTTGCGAGCTGGCTCTTCCTCGCCATCGGTGCCGCGGCTGACCTCGTCGCTCTCGCGATGCCGTCCTGCGCCGCTAGCCTTTGGCGTGGCAGGCACCGGGCGACGTCGCTGGTGGGCTGGGCCGTCTGGCTGATGACGTTCGTGTTCGCCGTCACGTCAGGCATCGGCTTTGCATCCACCAACATCGCTGACGTGACGCTCGCACGCGCCTCGCGCCTCACGCCGGCCATCGCCACCGCTCAGTCCGGGCTCGCGGATGCGATGGCCGCCCGTGATCGGGAGTGTAAAGGCGGCGTCGGCAAGTTCTGCCGTGAACGAGAAGCCGCCGTGGTGGAACGTCGCCAGATCCTCGATTCCGCCATGACATCGGTCGAGCAGACTGCGGACCCTCAAACCAGCGCCGCGATCAAGGTCGTCTCATGGGTCTCCCATGGGACATTGCGGCCGGCGGCCGAAGATTTCGTCATGCTGCGCCTCGTCTTGCTGGCGTTGCTGCCTCAGATTGGCGGCATCCTGCTGATGGTCGGGCGGCTAAGCCGGCCTTAAGGGCTGTCAGCCGCGCCGGCGCGATAACCAGGACTGAAATAAAGCAAGCACTTTTCGTTCGCCTCCAGCGTGCTATTCTCTCGCCGGACCCGGAAGATCAATCCGGGCGGGGAGGGAGCCATGGGAAAGCGATTTTGGGCGGTTGACGCCTGTGTGCTGGCGGCCGGATTGATGCTGCTCGCGGGCACGAGCGGTGTCCGCGCCGCCGATGACGTCAAGACCTGCACCAAGGACTCCGGCGAGGTCGCGATCGATGCCTGCTCGCGCGCGATCCAGTCCAGGCGCTCTACCGGGCATGCTCTCGCCCGTCTCTATCTCAGTCGCGGCGTCGAACAGCGGCTAAAGGAAAAAGACGACCTCGCACTGGCCGACTTTGGGGAAGCCGTGAAGATTGACAAGAAATATGCGGATGCCTTCTTCAACCGCTGCTCGATCTACAATTTCAAGCAGCAATATGATTCCGCCATCACGGAATGCAGCCAGGCCATCAAGCTCGGCCCGAGCGCCGACGCGACGATGGCGGGCGACAGCGAAAAGCTCAGCAAGGATATCGCTTTCTCCGATTATTACTCCGAGCGTGGCCTCGCTTATTTCAAGAAAGAGGACTACCTCCACGCGCTGCCCGACCTCGACAACGCCATCCGCCTCAATCCCAATAACGGCCGCGCGCTGAAGACCCGCGGATTGACCTACGAGGCCAAGGGTGATCCCCGCGCGGAGGCCGATCTCGCCTCGGCCAAGCTGTTCGGTCAATAACATTTCATGGCAGAGACGAGCCGGCAGGCCCATTGGGAAGAAGTCTACACCAGCAAAGGCGCAACGGACGTCAGCTGGTTTCAGGATAACCCCGCACCCTCGCTCGAACTGATCGAGCGTGCGCGGGGAGGGCGTGACATCCGCATCATTGATATCGGCGGCGGCGCGTCGCGGCTGGCCGACGGCCTTCTGGAACGCGGCTTCCGCCACCTCGCGGTGCTGGACATTTCCGCCGCAGCCCTCGATCTCGCCGCGCTACGGCTAGGCCGGCGCGCAAGCGAAGTGCAGTGGATCGTGGCTGACGTCACGGAATGGCATCCCTCACGGCGCTTCGACGTCTGGCACGATCGGGCGGTGTTTCATTTTCTGATCGACCCAGCCGATCGCGCCGCTTATGTCGCGCGGCTGAAGGAGGCTGTTGTCCCCGGAGGTCACGCCATCATCGCAACCTTCGCCGCAGACGGGCCGGACACCTGCAGCGGATTGCCGGTCCGCCGTTACGATGCGGCCTTGCTCGCTGGCGAACTGGGCGCGGAATTTACGCTCGTGGAGTCCCGTCCGCACGATCATGTGACGCCGTGGAATTCCATCCAGCGGTTTCAGTTTTCGGTTTTTCAAAAGCGGGGCGAATGAGGCCCTGACGTCGGCCTGAGGGCGGATTGAAGCCGCAAGCCCATCCCTGCGGTCACTTGGCCATCCGCCACAGAAACAGCACCGCGGCGGCGCCAACCGCTGCTGCGATAACCGCCGTCATCAGGCCGCCGCCGAGCGCAAGGAGGGCGATATGATAGCCGACGAACGCCCCGGCCACGCCCACCAGCGCGCTGGTGGCGATGCCGCGCCTTGACCCCGCGAATTGTCGGGCGAGCCAGGAAGGCCCCGCCAGCCGGTCGAACAGAACGCCGGCCACGATGCCGATCACCAGAATCAGAAGAAAGAGCACGGCCGGGTCAATCGTTTGCATGGATCAGATTCCTTGGTTCAACTTCGCCTTCGCTCAACCACGACCCCGACGTTGGCGAAGCCTGCCGGATTCGCTTATGCCCGACGTCAAGGCTGATCGTGCCTTCGGAGAGATCCGGGTGGCGCTGTTCATGGCTCGTCGATGGTCCCGACGGTGGTGCCGAATTCGACAGACCCGCCGTCATTCACGAGGATCTTTGACAGCACGCCGGTGACGGGCGAGCGGATTTCATGTGTCAGGTTGTCGGTATCGATCTCGACCAAGGGCTCATCGAGCGTGACGGGATCGCCGGGACGCTTGAACCATCGTCCGATCGACAACCGGACTCCGGCATTGGGAAGTGTTGGCACCAGTATCTTTGTTTGCATCGAGATGGTCCCATACCACTGAGTATCCGGTCGCGGTCGCCCAGCCATCGTCGGGTACGATACGGACACACGCCGATTCAAGATGAGCTGATTTGATCAGAAGCGGAAGTCGAAGAGAGGCTATCGCCTCATCTACGCTGCTCGCTGGGCTGGATCGCGCCTGCCTGCGGTCCCGCGAGCTCAATCGCGCAGGGTGATAGCTCGCGAAGTCCGCGGAAGTTCCCGTCGAGAGCGAATTCTTTTTGCGAGAACTTTGAGCTGGCCGTGACGGCCGACAGGCCTGACCGCCCCTCTTACTGGTACGTCGAGGCGTACCACGGCCGCGGCGAGGCATAGCGCGGCCACAGCCGCGGCTGCGGCAGGGGCACGACCTTCGGCAGCGCGTCGGGGCGCGTCTTTCCGTTTTCCGCCAGCACCGACTTCGAATGACCCTGCTTCTCGGTCCGCTTCAGCGGCGGGATGTCGGGGAAACCATGGGCATCTTTTTGATCGCGGAAAAACAGAATGCCGCGGTCGACATAGGGCGTCGTGAATTTCAGCTCGAGCTGCGTCACCTGGTCGGCGTTGACCGCAACCCCGCCGGTTTCCCCACTGCCAAAACCAAAGACGTCGCGAACGGGCGCTTCATACGCGTGAACGACACTGGCACCGTCGGACGCGGGCTCTGGAGCGGCAATGCCGGATGGCGGAATGCTTTCCGCATCAGCCGATGCCAGCGCCATGGCGTTCATCGCGCCCGCGCCCTCGGTCCTGGCGGCGATAAAGGCGCTGACGGCGACGGGATCAGGTGTCTCCACCGGGCTGACCGCGGCGATGCTGGCCGACAGCCTGGCCGTGAGGTCGACGTTGCCGGCGGGCGCGTGCGAGGCCACGGGTTGGCCCGCGGGAGCCACGAGCGCCATCGACATATGCATGAACAGAAAATAGCCGCCGACGGACGCGATCGAGATGGACGTCAACGCGAGCACGGTGGACGCGATCTTGTGAATTTTCGCGGCGATCGGGTGGGCCGAAGCCGGGTCCTTTTCCTGTTGCGCCAGCGCCAGCAGGTGGTCGTAGGCCGCGCGCTGATCCCTGTCGCCCAGGATATCGTTGGCGCGCACGATCTGCCGGAATCTCACTGCGGCGTCCGGATCGCCGGGCCGCAGGTCGGGATGCGCGCCCTTCACGGCCCTGCGAAACGCGGACCTCAGGCCTTCGGCGTCGTCGTGTGGAAGGGCCCCAAGCAAATCGTAAAGCGTATCCATTGCCGCTCTCGCTGCAGGATTCACTCGTCCCCCGGCCGAAATTCCTGTCGCGAAATTTGCTGCGGAGTACGCGTCAACCAAATTCACCGCCCAAAAATCATGTTGATGCAGTGGGGCGAAAAAATGACTTCACGCGCCAAGGTCAAAAAAGCTTCTCGGTGAAAGAGATGTTTGCTTAATGAGCAGCGATCGCGGCGATACATTGCCTGCGCGATACCGCAATCCCGCGCGGCTTGTGGCGCAAGCAAGGCAACGTTGCGACAAGATCCGGCTTGGGGGTGCGGCTGTGTCGGCCGGCGGCATGGGATGCAAGGCGGGCGGCCCCAGGCCCGGCGTCAACTCTCCAGCCAGAGCCGGCAGAGCTCGCCGCCAAAATGATGCTCTCCGCCAGCCTTTGTTCTCACCGCCGCGGTGCGCCGCCTCGCGAATATTGGATGCGCGGTTGTCGCCCATTTAAAATGACGATCGTCTTTCAACTGCCGGAGGTGGCCGATTTCAGCGAGCCGGAATTCATCTGCGTCATCGCCTGAAGCTCGAACACGCGGTCGAGAGATGCCTGTTAACCAATCGTTGCGAGCGAAGTTGCCACGCGCGCGGTCGTTGGTTCCGCACGATCGCGTCTTTAAAAAATACTTTAGGTATCAATAAATGTTTCTTTAGTTGGGCCACGGAAGTGCGGGTGTAGATTCATCGTATCGACCGGTTCGTTTCCATTGGTCGCGGAGAATCGCGATACGAGAATCGAAAATGGATGCGAACCGATCCTTGGATTTGTGGATCGCTTGAGCACGTTGATCGCGAAGGTCCCTGATCTTTCGCGCTGGAAAAAAGCTTTCGCCTTTTTCAGATCATGATCCGGCATCCGGTTTTGAAGACACCCCAACGACTACCACAAGGAGAACTGCCATGACCAAACTTTCGCTTCTCGGCGTTGCCGCCGTTGCCGCCTGCACCGCATTCGCGGCGCCCGCCTTTGCGCAACACAAGGCCAGCCAGGCCCTCAATGCTTACGCCCAGACCGGTTCCTGCGCCGGTTACGAGGCTGGCAATCCCTACAACAAGGAAACCGACTACATGGGATGGAGCGCCTGGCGCGTGCGCGGCGGCTGGGACGACCGCGCGAACTGCACGCCGAGCCACGTGACCCGCGGCGAGTTCTGATCAAAAGCGCAGCGCGCGATGGTCCCCCAACCATCGCGCGCCGCGATTCGTGCTCCGGCAAACGGGCGTCGAGGGGATACCCAGGTGGGGCCATCCATTAAAGTGGGGCTATCCATTAAATGTTTCTTTAATTGGCCCTTGGCCGGGTGAGCGTAGAGTCACGCCAAGACCGGTTCGTCCGGGAATAAGCCCAGGACGCCCTGAGTCTTTATTTCGTCAGTCGCTCGATCACGATCATCGCGCCAAGGCTTTGTACTTGTCGCGGCGGGAAGGCTCGACCTTTTTCAGATCATGCCCCGGCATCCGGTTTGAAAAAGATCAAAAGACGATTTTGCAAGAGGAAGCAACCATGACCAAACTCCGGTTTCTCGGCATTGCCGCCGTCGCCGCCACTGCCGCGCTGGCTATGCCTGCCTTCGCGCAACAAAAGGCCGGCTCAGTCCCCGATGTCTACGCCCAGCGCGATACCTGCGGCGGTCGCGAGGCGGGCAATCCCTATGACAAGCAGACCAACTATTGGGACTGGAGCGCCTGGCGGGCTCGCGGCGGATGGGATTCGCGCAACGACTTCCAGTGTAGGCGGACCCGCTGAATCCTGATCGGGAAGCCGGCGCGCGATGATCCCCCATCGTCGCGTGCCGGTTACCTCTTTGTGTTTTCCGCTTTGGTCTTTTCCCAAAGCCAGCGCGCGACCGTTTCAGGTGAAGCGTCGCCGCCACCGCCGGCGGCCCTTAAGTTGGCCTCCCGCATCGCGGCAATATTGATACGGCCGACGAGCGGTTGCAGCGCCTCTCGCAAGGCCTGATCGGAGGCGCGCTTCGGCGCAATCAGCAGGATGGCGTCATAGGGCGGGATCGCGCCCTTGGGATCGTCGAGCGCGACGAGGCCGTATTTCGCGATCAGCCCGTCGCTGGTATAGCCCGCGATCACATCGACTTCACCGGAAGCCACCGCCGCATACATGAAGTCCGGCTGCATCTGGCGTTGCTGGCGGAAATTCAACCCATAGGCCGTGCGTAGAGCGGCCCATTCCGGCCGCGAGAAAAACTCGTAGTCGGCTGCGATCGACATCGTTGGCGCATGCGCAGCCAGGTCGGCAAGGGTGCGAATACCAAGCTCGTTGGCGCGTTGTTTTGGCATCACCAGCGCATAGGCGTTCTCGAAACCGAGTTCGCCCAACAGCGTGATTTTTTGCCGCGCCAGCTCGCTCTCCAGTTCAGTGAGCAACTCCTGGCGCGGCTTGAGTTCGCTGCGATGAAACTGGTTGGCCCACAGCGTGCCGGAATAGTCGACATAGGTGTCGATATCGCCGTTCACCAGCGCCTGATAAATCACGTTCGAGCCGAGCCCTTCGCGGGTGGTGGCCGAAAGATCGGCGGCGCGCAAGCGCTGGGCGATCAATGCCGAGAGCACATATTGCTCGGCAAAGGTCTTGGCGCCGACAACGTAAGTCGATGAGGGCCGCGCCAGCGACGGTACGAGTGTGGCTGCGACCAGCGCCACGATGCCGGCGCCGCCGAGCGCGGTGCGCAAGGTGTGGCGGGCGCGCAAGCCCGTCTCAATCAGCGCCAGCAGTTGATCGACCGCGAGCGCGAGAATGGCCGCGGCCGCGCAGCCAAACAGCACGAATACCCAGTTCTGGGTTTGCAATCCCGCAAAGATGTAATTGCCCAAACTGGTCTGGCCGATCGGCGTTGACAAGGTCGCGGTGCCGATCACCCAGACCGCCGCGGTGCGAATGCCCGCCATCATCACCGGCAGCGCGAGCGGCAATTCGACCGACGTCAGCGATTGCATCGGCGTCATGCCGACGCCTTCGGCGGCTTCCAGGATCGAAGGCTCGATGCCGCCAAGACCGATGATGGTGTTGCGCAACACCGGCAGCATCGAATAAAGCGCGAGCGCCAGCACCGCCGGCAGAAAGCCGAACGCGGAAAAGCCAAAGCCGAACCAAGACAGCGAAAGCGCGGCGAGCGCCAGCAGCAGCGGATAAAACAGCGCGAGCAGCGCCAGCCCCGGCACGGTCTGCACGATGCTGGCCAATCCAAGCAGCAGACCTCGCATCACCGGGCGGTTGCGCGCGGCAATCGCAAGCGGAAGCGAGACCACGAGTCCAAGCATGATCGCGGCGAGGCTGACCCGCACATGGCTGCCGAGATAATCCGGCAGATGGGTCCATGCCTCACCCCAGCGCGGATCGGACCACAGGCTCATGCGCCGCCTCGCAGCAGCAACGCGTTGAGGCGCTCGGTCTGCCGGCGCGGCGTACTCAACAATTCGACGACGTAAGCGTCGTCGTTTTGCGAAAGCTCCTCAGCCGTGCCCAGTGCCAGGAGCTTGCCGCCGCGCATGACGGCAATACGGTCTGCGTGCAGAATGGCTTCAGTCATGTCGTGGGTGATCATGACCGTGGTCAGGCCAAGCTTGGCGTGAAGCGCGCGGTAATCGTCGCAGAGCGCATCGCGCGTCAGGGGATCGAGCGCGCCGAACGGTTCGTCCATCAATACGATCTTCGGCTTCGCGGCGAGCGCCCGCGCCACGCCGACGCGCTGGCGCTGGCCGCCGGAGAGCTCGTGCGGGTAACGGTCGCGAAATTCGCTGCGGTCGAGCCGCACCAGATCGAGCAGCTCATCGACGCGCGAGGCGATCTCAGCCTCGCGCTCACCCTTTAGTTTGGGCGTGATGCCGATATTGGCGGCGACGCTCATATGCGGAAAAAGTCCGCCGCTCTGGAACACATAACCGATGCGGCGGCGCAACATCACGGGATCAGCCGCGCGCACATCCTCGCCCTGCACGGTAATGGTGCCGTGGTCAGCGTCGATCAGGCGGTTGGCGAGTCTGAGCAGCGTGGTCTTGCCTGAGCCGGAGCCGCCGACGATGGCGAGAAATTCGCCGCCCTTGACCTCGAGCGAAACGTCGTCCACCGCCAAGACAGATTTGGCAACGCGGCCGCCATCAAAGCTCTTGGCGACATGCGCGAAGGCGATCAGGGGTTGCGTCTGTTGTGTCTGGCTCAAGGCGCTTCCCTTTACCTCCCCTCCAGGGAGGGTGAACAAACATGCTTCAGTAGCATGTCATTACCATGCGTTGAACTTATCCGTCGCTTTGGCTAAGCCATCGTCCAAAGCTGGAGATTTCGAGGGGTAGACGGGTGGAAGCAAGGCCGATCGAAAAGGCGCCGACAGCGGTCGCGCTGGAGAACGCAACCGTGGCGTTCCGCCTCGCTGAGGGGCGCGTCTACACGGCGGTGGAAGCGGCCAATCTTGTGGTGGCGCCGGGCGAGTTCGTCGCCATTGTAGGCCCAACCGGCTGCGGCAAATCGACCTTGCTGAACGTGGCGGCGGGCCTGCTGGCGCCGGCCGCGGGCCGCGTGCGGATTTTCGACGGCCCGCTCAACGGGCTCAACCGGAAGGCTGGCTATCTTTTCCAGGCGGATGCGCTGTTTCCCTGGAAGACTGCGATCGACAATGTCGCGATTGCGCTCGAAATCGACGGCACCCCGCGTGCTGACGCGCTGGCGCGGGCGCAACATTTTCTCACGCAGGTTGGCCTTGGGGCCTTCTCCCATCGTTACCCGCATATGCTTTCCGGCGGCCAGCGCAAGCGCGTTGGGCTCGCGCAGGTGTTGATCCGCGATCCCAAGATTCTCCTGATGGACGAGCCGTTCGGGCCGCTCGATGCCCAGACGCGCCAGATCATGGGTAATCTGCTGCTCGAACTCTGGAGCGCGGACCGCAAGGCGGTGCTGTTTGTGACCCACGATCTGGAGGAAGCGATTTCGCTCGCCGATCGCGTGGTGATCATGTCGGCAGGCCCTTCCGCGCGCATCATCGGCGACTGGCGGGTCGATATCGCCCGTCCGCGCGATATCACCGAGGTCAAGCTCGACAAGGCGTTCGTTGCCCTGCACCGCGAGATATGGAACGTGCTGAAGGACGAAGTGATGAAGGGCTACGCGCAATCCACGCAAATTGCGACAGGGTGAGCGGAGATATGTAACAACGGACGCCCTTGATTATTCCCCTCTTATTCACGCCGTTGTCACGAGGGTATCCGCCCGGCAGGCGACCTTGATCTGGCGGGGGCTGAAGCTACACTCCGCGCGCCAAAAACGGCCCCACCCCAAATCTGCCAATCAGAGGCAAGGGATCCCGGGGCGCACAATCAAAGGCAAACAAAAAGGAAGATGTCATGTTCCTACGTGGTTCAATTCTGGCCGGAGCGGTTGCGCTCGTGGCCACGAGCGTTTCTCCGGCCAGCGCCGAAGGCGTATTCACGCTGACCTCGCCGAGCTACAAGGACGGCGAACGGATACCGGTGAAGAACTCCGGTAACCTCAAGTCCAACCCGAATTGCGTCGGCGAGAATGTGTCGCCCGCGCTGTCGTGGTCCAACCCGCCGGCAAACGCCAAAAGCTTCGCGATCTTCATGTTCGATCCTGACGGGCGTCCGCCCGGCGGCGTCAGCCACTGGGTTGCCTATGGCATTCCGGCCTCGGTGACCGGATTTGCCGAAGGCGAGGTCTCCAAGCCGAGCGACAAATATGTCGGCGGCACCAGCCTGATGAAGATGCCGAACTATTTCGGTGCCTGCCCGCCGCCCGGCCAGGTCCATCACTACATGCTCACGCTGATGGCGACCGATCTCGAGCCGACCGCGCTCGCAGCCGGTCTCGACCGCGCCGAGGCGATGAAGGCGCTCGACGGCCATGTGTTGCAGGCCACCAGCCTGATCGGCACGTTCTCCAAGCCGTAAGCGCGCTCGGTCGTCCCTCCTGTTCGGGAGGGACTACCAGATTTCCCGTCGTCCCCGCGCATGCGGGGACCCATAACCACAAATGCCCGTTGACGATAAAGGTCTCACTTTTCATGGCCAACGATGGGACACGGCGTATGGGTCCTGCTTTCGCAGGGACGACAGCGAGATGAGATGCTGAATATGCCTCGCCTGACGCTTCTTCTCCTGCAAGTCCTGGTCGCGATCGTCGCGCTTGCGCTCTGGCAATTTTTCGCCACGGTGCCGATCTTCGGCCACATGGTGCTGCCGCCCTTCTTCTTCTCGACCCCCCTCGCTGTCGGGAGCCAGATCGTGGACTGGTTCGTCTCCGGCGTGATCTGGAAACACCTGGCGATTACGCTTCTGGAATCGATCCTGGCCTTTGCGATCGGTTCTTTTTTGGGGATCGCGATCGGCTTCTGGTTCGCGCGCAAGCCGTTGGTCGCCGCGGTGTTCGATCCCTACATCAAGATGGCCAATGCGCTGCCGCGCGTGGTGCTGGCGCCGATTTTCGCGCTGTGGCTCGGCTTGGGGATCTGGTCGAAGGTCGCGCTCGGCGTCACGCTGGTGTTCTTCATCGTCTTCTTCAACGTCTATCAGGGCGTGAGGGAAGTCTCGACGACCATCCGCGACAATGCCCGCATGATCGGCATGAACGAGGGACAGTTGATGCGCCATGTCTACTGGCCGTCGGCGCTGTCGTGGATGTTTTCCTCGTTGCACACCTCGGTCGGCTTTGCCGTCGTCGGCGCGGTGGTCGGCGAATATCTGGGATCTGCCGCGGGTCTTGGTTACCTGATCCAGCAGGCCGAAGGCGTGTTCGACGTCGCCGGCGTCTTTGCCGGGATGTTCGTGCTCTCGGCCTTCGTCATCCTGATCGATGTCCTCGTCAGCGTGGTCGAACGGCGCCTGTTGGTGTGGCGTCCCAATGCGGCTGAAGCGCGGGCATAATTTCGCCTTCACGCTTCGCAAGCTTTACGAACAAATATTTCGAAAAGTGGCCCGCTTCACAGATCATCCCGGGATTGATGATACCTTGGTCGCGACCCCAGGTTGGCAGCGGCTTCCTCCGGTCATCCGTCACTTTCATCCCTCATGATGCCGGCGGCAAGGTCTGCACGAGCTGCGACAGCGGCACGGTCTGGGCCACCGCGAACGACACCGAAAATCTGGCGAACAACTGGACCCAGATCAGCGGCTCGATCCTGGGTTCAGGCACCAACAGCGCCGGCGTTATGCGATCGTTCGAAATGTTCTGGCCGGAACGGCATGCTCGATAACGTTGCAGTAGATAGAGAACCCGTCATTGCGAGCGTTAGCGAAGCAATCCAGCCTTAATTCAGGAAAGGCTCTGGATTGCTCCGCCTAAGCGCAAGCGCGCTTCGGCGGAACTCCAAGCCCGCCATAGCTTGCGCAGCAAGCGACGGCGGGTCGTCGTTTCACTCCTCGCAATGGCGAAGTTAGGCCCGCTCAGATGAGTTGCAGGAAGATCAAAAGCAGACCCACCACCGACACGCCCCATGCGGCGGTGCGCGCCCAGGGAATTCCGGCCAGATAGATCACGGCGTAGGCGATCCTGGCCCAGAAGAACAGTTCGGCGCCGAGCGCGGTCGTGGCATTGGCCTTGCCCGTCACGTTGGCGACAAGCACAACGAGCCCGAACAGCACCAGGTTCTCCAACATGTTGCGATGCGCGCGCTGAGCGCGGCCAGCCCAGCCCACTATCTCCGGCATTTTCTCCCGGTTGCCGGCGAGCATGGGCAAGCCCACCTGCAGCTGTGCGCCGATCACGGCGATCACCGCCTGCACCAGTGTGAGAGCTACCGACCAAATCAGCAGCTTGATATCTATCGACATGGAATCCCCCCGTTGTTGTCACTGTCCCTAACCACCGCCTATTGGTTTTATTCCCGCCGGCAACTTGGAGGTGCCGGCAACAGCCGCGCTGCGCCGGCCATGACGCTGGTTGTGAGACTTTTGCACACCTTCTCTTGTGCGGCGCACTGTTCTATCGTCCGCGCAACAGGTTTTTCCGCCGGGAGGAAATTATGAAGACCATGCTCGAAAAACTCGCCGCAGCGCTGTTCGCGCTCGCCATGATTTCCGCGTCCACGCCCGCATCCGCGCAAACCAAGGTCACCATTGCCGTAGGTGGTGGCGCCTGCCTCTGTTACCTGCCGACGGTGCTGGCCAAGCAGATCGGCGAGTACGAAAAGGCGGGATTGGCGGTCGAACTCGTCGATCTCAAGGGCGGGTCGGATGCGCTGAAAGCCGTGTTGGGCGGCAGCGCCGATGTCGTCTCCGGCTATTTCGACCATTGCGTCAATCTCGCGGCCAAGAAGCAGGAACTGGTATCGTTCGTGGTCTATGACCGCTATCCCGGCCTCGTGCTGGTGGTGTCGCCGTCGCATACCGCGGAGATCAAGTCGATCAAGGATCTCGCCGGCAAGAAAGTCGGCGTCAGCGCGCCGGGCTCATCGACCGATTTCTTTCTCAAATATCTCCTGAAGAAAAACGGCGTCGATCCTGCAAGCGTCGCGGTGATCGGCGTTGGCCTCGGCGGCACGTCGGTCGCGGCGATGGAGCAGGGCCAGATCGATGCGGCCGTGATGCTCGATCCCTCCGTCACCGTGCTGCAAGGCAGCCATCCGGACCTTCGTATTCTCTCCGATACCCGCACCGCCAAGGACACGTTTGATGTGTTTGGCGGCGAATATCCCGGCGGCGCGCTCTATTCGACCGCGGCCTGGGTTACCGGTCACGACAAGGAAGTGCAGGCGCTGACGGATGCGATGCTCGGCACGCTCGCCTGGATTCACAGCCATTCGGCCGAGGAGATCATGGCGAAGATGCCGCCCGAGATGGTCGGCAAGAACAAGGAGCTTTATCTCGCCGCGCTGAAGAACACGATCCCGATGTATTCGCAAACCGGCAAGATGGATCCCAAGGGCGCGGAGGCGGTGCTTGCGATGTTCAGCGAGAGCTCGCCGGAGGTCGCGAAAGCCAACATCGACGTTACCAAGACCTGGACCAACGCGTTTGTCGATCGCGCCAAAAAGACGACGGGTGTGAATGTGAAGTGACGCCCCTAGAGATCCATCGCGTCACGGCGCTTGATCTGAAGGTGCGGCCCTTTGCCTGGCCGTTCGCGGGCGAGCGGCGCGGGGAGATCGACGCGCACTTTGCCGAAAAACAACGCGAGAAGCCCGAACTCTGGAATGGTCGCGTTCTGCTCGGACGCAACACGGTCCGCCGTGACGACCATCTGAGCGCCGATTATTTCGAGACGGATTTTGCAAGCTTTCTGGCGTGGCGCGACTGGGGCTTTCCCGACGCGGATGTCTTCAACGGCTTTGGCATGGGCGCGGTCAAATCATCCGACGGCGCGTTCCTGCTCGGCGAAATGGGCGGCCATACCTCCAATGCCGGGCGCATCTATTTTCCCGCCGGCACGCCCGATCCCGGCGATGTAAGGGATGGTGTCCTCGATATCGCCGGCAGCATCCAGCGCGAGATAGCGGAGGAAACCGGCCTCGGCGCGGCCGATTACACCATGGACACGCACTGGAGCTGCGTATTTGCTGGGCCGTCGGTTGCGATGATTCGGATTCTGCGAATCGACATGACCGGCGAGGCGCTGAAGGCGCGGGTCGAGGCCAACCTCGCCGCCGAGGTGTGCCCAGAGCTTTGCGCCGTCCACCTGGTGCGTTCGCGTTCCGATCTTGTACCCGTGATGCCACGCTTTGTGAGTGCGTTTCTCGAGACTCAATTTTCGGGATGGACACCAACATGAGCAAAGAGCCGAAGCGGCCCCTGATCGAGCGGTTGAAGCCGTTCGTCGCCCCGTTCCGGGTCGATGGCGGGAGCGAGTTTCACCTGAGATCGCACAAGACCGGCGCAAGAGGCGGCCTCGACAAGGAAGAGGGCGAAAAAATCATTGAGGCAAACCGCAAGCGCCTCGGGGAGCTTCAGGAGAAACTTTACGCGCAGGGCCGCTGGTCGCTGCTCGTGATTTTTCAGGGCATGGACGCCTCCGGCAAGGACAGCGCGATCAAGAGCATCTTTGACGGCATCAATCCGCAGGGCTGCGATGTCACCTCCTTCAAGCAGCCGACATCCCACGAACTCGACCACGACTTCATGTGGCGCGCGATGATCGCGCTGCCCGAGCGCGGCCGCATCGGCATCTTCAACCGCTCATACTATGAAGAATGCCTGGTGACGCGGGTGCATCACGACTTGCTTGAGAAGGAAAAAATCCCGCGTACGCTGATCAGCGCCAACATCTGGCACGAGCGCTTTGCGGATATTTCCGCATTCGAACGCTATCTTTCGCGCAACGGCACCATGGTCCTGAAATTCTTCCTCAACGTATCGAAAAAAGAACAGCGCGAGCGGTTTCTCGACCGGCTGGAGCAGCCAGCGAAGAACTGGAAGTTTTCCATGAACGACATCACCGAGCGCGCCTTCTGGCCGCGCTACATGGCTGCATATCAGGATATCATCCGGCATACGTCGTCGCCGTTCGCGCCATGGTATGTGGTGCCGGCCGACCACAAGTGGTTTGCCCGCGTGGTAATCGGTTCGGCGATCGCCAGCGCGCTGGAGGTGCTCAATCTGCGCTTCCCCCGTACCGATGAGGCCTTGAAAGCGGAATTCGCGAAGGTGCGCCAGGCGCTGGAGAGTGAAGGCAAGGGCAGGGCGAAACAAGTTGCCAGGCCAGCGAAGCAGGCTACCGCCGCGTCGCCGAAAGCCAGGCGGCGTTAACGGTTTTGTCCTTGCCGAGAAGGATCGTCTGGGATCAAATCGAAAAATTGCAACCATTTTTCCGGGAGACAATAATGTTTAGAAAAATCATGCTGGCGGGTCTGGTCGTGGCGTTTGCCGGCGGCGCGGCGTTCGCGCAAGAAACCTGCGACAGCAAGGCGGTCGGCAAGGATGGCAAGCCGCTGGCGGGCGCGGCCAAGACCTCGTTCATGAAGAAGTGCATGACCGACACGTGCGAAGCCAAAGCGGTGAGCGCCGACGGCAAGCCGCTGTCCGGCGCCGCCAAGAACTCCTCGATCAAGAAGTGCATGGCTGGCTAGACCACACTTGGTGCGAAGCGGGCGGGTAGGCCTGCTGCGTTATAGGTCGCCATCTCCCCTCCTCCTGAGGAACCGCGTAAGCGGCATCTCGAAGGATGAGGCCGATATCAGGGCCTCATGGTTCTCCCGGCAATACGAAGTATTTTCCGGTAGACGCGCGAGAGCGCTCCTCACCATGAGGGTTTGACGCAGTCAGGTCAGACCTTAATTGTTTCGGGTTGAACGGGAAGCCGCTCTTCGGGGCGGCTTTCTTTTTGGTTTCAGAGCGCTTCCGAAATGAGGCAGGCCTCCCCAGTTTGGCCTTGTTCTATCACCGAAGCGGCAAGGAAGTGCCCCATAAATCCCAAAAACCCGGCGTTTGATGATGGGGTTTTGTACCCATCATGTGAGTGAGTAAAATGGCGCGTCATAACCCCTCATCGATGTCGGACGACGGGTCGTTGTCCGTAGCTGAGCCGATCACGCCGGCGTTTGCGGAATCCATCGAGCGTTCGGAGATCCTTCGGGAGCAACTCAAAAGCTCGGAGCGGTTGAACCAATATTACAACGAGGTGGTCGCCGAACTCCGCGCGTCGCTGGAGCGGATCGAAGCGGAAGAAGAGGCTTCCTGAACCGCGGGTTCGAAAAAGTTCATATTGGCCTCCTCAAGTCCTGGGCTCGAGGGGGCCAATTGCTTTTCGACATGTAGATGCCGCGGGACGGAATCGCATCACATCAACGCCGTGCAACTAACAAGCAGAAACCGCGATTGAAACGCAATCGCGGCGAAGTCCTGACGTTTCGTTGCTGCTCTACAACTGCATGTGAGTGGAGTGTGATCATGCCGACGATCGAAGAAGACAAGCCCGCCAAGCCGCGCCAGCGCAGCCGCAAAACCGAACAGCGGAACCCGAAAAGCACGCCGAAGGCAGCGGCGAGACCTGATTCCGACACCGGCCCTCCGATTGAAGCCGCTTCAATTGAAGTCTCTCCAATTGAAGTCTCTTCAATTGAAGTCCTCCAATAGAAGTCTTGCCGCTGGCGATCTCCTTGGAATCCACTCCTGATACGGCCCTGAGCGGCGAAGTGCTGCCTCCGGAGATCCGCGCGCACGCTCCGCCGACGGCCGGTGCTCAGGCCATCGCATTGGCCTATGGCGAGTATGCGCAAAACTCGTGGGCCGCGAGCCGCTCCCTTGTCGAACGGCTGATCGCGGCGCGTTCGTTCGATGAGGCCATCGAAATTCAGCGCGACTTCGCCAAGCAGTCCTATGCGAACTTTTTCGCCCAGTCGCAAAAGATCTGGGAGATCTACGGCGAGTGGGCCCAGCAGTTCTTCAGGCCCTTTGAGAAATTCTCGGAGTTGGTGATCCGGACCGGGCGCGATCAGGGATCGCAAACACTCCACTAACAAATAATGGGATAAAATATACGGAGCGAATGAGGATGGGTTTCACAACATATGAAACCCATCTCTTGCGCTCCGCGCGCATGAAATGTGTGCCTGAAAACACATCGGTGCAAAACTTTTTCAAAATGTTCCGCGGCGACGTCGTGACATAGATCCGGCGTTCCGTTTTTTCGACGCTCATCCATTTGAACGATCAACAGTTTGCACGTTGCGCGCGTGTGGCTTGCTCGAAGC